>JBFJHN010000303.1:0-4692 GCA_041613275.1 Candidatus Krumholzibacteriia bacterium
CCGCGAATGAAGATGGAGATCCCACCCGTGCGATCGGCCAGGTCGACCAGCGAGGCGCGGTAGAATGTGGGGATCTCGGTGTTCAAAAGCTCCTTTTCGAACTCGATGCGGATGAAGCCGCGGTAGTCGAATGTCGTCGAGCGCATGCGCACGCCGTCCTCGACCGGCGAGATGACGTCCTCGAACAGGCGCAGCGTCTCGGTGACCAGGCGTACGTCGGTGCCCGCGGGCATCTGGAGGTAGACGAAGAGCTCCTCGGGATCGGGGAAGCGCCAGAAGCCGCCTTTGAGTACCTTGTCGCGGTAGACGAACCACGTGCCCCACACGAGAAGAGCAGTCACCGCCGGCACGATCACCCACGTCAGGCGTTGGTTCCAGCTGAAGATGCGCTCCAGGAATCCAAGGCGCGCATTGAGATCGTGTCGATCCTCGACGAACGTGTGCAGCTCCTCGGCGTCGTCGATGTCGTTCGGTCCGTCCTCCGAGCGCCGCACGAGCGGCGTGGCCCACGCTCCGTTCAGCACCACCGGAATCCAGCAGAAGGCGACAAACAGCGAGGCGGTCATCGCCACGGCCACGGCAACGGCGAGCGGCACGTAGTACAGCGACAAGCGACCCGACAAGAAGATGAACGATGCGAAGGCCGCCATGGTGGTGAGCGTCGTCGCCAGAATGGGGAACTGCACCTCGCGCGTGCCCTCGACGATCGTCTGCAGCGCGATCTTGAGCTTGGCACGTCGTGACAGTTGCGCCTTCTCGGCGCGTTCCAGCGATTCGAGCCGCCGGTGGATGGAGTCGAGCACCAGGATGCTGTTGTCGAGCAGCATGCCGAAGCACACGGTCAGGCCGCTGATCGTGATGAAGTTCACCGAGATGCGGAAGAAGTAGAAGAGGCTGAGCGAAATGACGATGGCGAAGACCACCGACGCCGTGACGATGGCGGTCAGTCGAATCTGTCGCAGCGACACCGCAAGCAGCAGGAACAACAGAATCAGGATGGCGAACGAGCGCGCGACGAGCTCGTACAGCTTCTCCTCGAGATCCTTCCCCTGGTCCTCGTCGATGTGGAACGAGGCCTCGAACGGCATGTCGGCTTCGATCTCGGGCAGCGCGGTGCGAAGATTGCGGCTGGCGGTCACCGAGTTGGCGCTGCTGCGCTTGTCCACCGCCAGCTGCACGACGTTGCGCCCGTTGGCGCGCACGAAGTAGGCGGGATCCTCGAAGTCCGGCCGCACCTCGGCCAGCTCGTGCAGCTCGTAGTTGCGTCCGCCACGACGCGCCACGACCGTGCGCCGCAATTGCTCGATGTCGACCGGATCGCGCAGCGACACGAGCTTCTCGAGACCCTGCTCGCGAATCGCGCCCGCGCCGACCAGGGCGTCGAGCGCGTCGACGGAGTTGAACACCTCGTCGGCAGTGATCCCGTAGAGCTCGAGCCTCTGCCGGCTCAGCAGAATCTTGAGCAGCGGACGTGCACCGCCTTGCACGCGCGCATCCGCCACGCCGTCCACGGCCAGCAGCCTTGGCACGATCCACTGCTCGGCCAGCTCGCGCAACTCGTTGGCCGAGAGCGGGGACTCCAGGCTGAAGGTGAAGAAGTCCTCGGTCTGGAACTCCTCGGGGACGTGCGCCACCACCTGCGGCTGGTTGGCGCCCAGCGGCAGGTCGCGTCGCACCGAGCCCAGGTGCTCGTTCAGCTCGAGCCGGGCAAAGTCGATGTCGATCTCGCGCCGGAACTCGACTTCCACCTGCGAGCGTCCCGAGCGACTGGTCGAGCGCACCGACTCGACGCCGTGCACGTTGCGCACGGCGTTTTCGATGGGCAGCGTGATCGATCGTTGCACAGCCTGTGGGGACGCACCGTTCCAGCCGGTGGTGATGGATAGAGACGGCAGGTCCACCTCGGGGATCGCCTCGATCTGCAGCTTGGGCAGCGAATAGGCGCCGAGGACGATGAACATCGTGAAGATCATCCACGTGGTCACAGGATGACGCAGGAAGAAGCGTGTCATGCCTGACCTCCCGACGGATCGGGCGAACGCTCGGCCGACGTGGGGTGCGGCGCAGTGGCTTGCGCGCGCGCGACGGTCGAGTCGTGAATGGCGACGGTTTGCGGGCGCCGGATGCGATGCGCAAGCTCATACAGGATCGGCGTGAAGAACAACGTGAGGAACGTGGTCAGCGACAGGCCGCCGATGATGGTGATGGCCAAAGGGCGCTGCAGCTGCTCGCCGCTGCCGAGGCCGATGGCCATCGGCGTCATGGCCAGCACGGTCGTGACGCTGGTCATGACGATGGGCCGGAAGCGCAGGCGGCTGGCTTCCAGAACTGCAGCGTGAGCGTCGACGCCCTCTTCACGCAGGCGGCGAATGGTGTCGATCTTGACGATGGCGTCGTTCACTGCAATTCCAAGCAGCGCCAAGACGCCAATGAGCGACATGATGTTGATCGAATTGCCCGTGACGCCGATGGCCAGGATCGAGCCGGCGAGACCAATGGGAATCACCGCTGCAATCAAGAGTGGGTCGAGGAACGACTCGAACTGAGCGGCCAGGATCATGTACACGAGCACGATGGCAAGCAGCATGGCCCACCCGAGATCCTGGAAGCTCTTGCGCATGGCCTGGCGCTCTCCACCGGGCTCGAAGGCCACGTCGCCCGAAACTCTCAGACCCTGCGCGAGGGCGAGCGCGTCGGCCCACACGTCGTCCTGCGAGCGTCCGACGACGTCGCCGCTGATCGTCACCATGCGCCGTTGGTTGTGACGCACGAGCTCGCGCACCGGACGTTCCTCGTGGATCTTGAGAAAGCTTCGCAGCGGCACGGTGCGCCCACCCGAAACCTGGACGGGCGACATGAGCGCAGCCGCCAGGTCGCGACGCTCGTCCTCGGCAAAGCGCACGGCGATGTCGATGCGCTGCTCGACCTCGTTGAACGTCGTGGCCTCGACGCCGTCAATGCGGAAACGCAGCTCCTGTGCGATAGCCTCGGGATTGAGACCGCTGCGCAGGATCTCCTCGCGGTTCAGCTTCACGACCACGTTCGGCGTGCCGAGAACGCGGTCCACCTGCAGATCGGTCAAGCCCTCGACATCGCGCAGCAGCTCGCCCAGCTCGTCGGCCACCCGCACCGCAGTGTGCGGCTCTTCGGCCATGACACCCAACGTGAACGGCGCTTCGCCGACGGCGAGAATCTCGCCCAGGCCGATGCCTTCCTCGCGGAAGGCGAACGCAACGTCCGGCAGCTGGGACAGGCGTTCGCTCAGCTCGCGCTGCAGGCGTTCGCCTTCGCGGTACGCGCCGCGCTGCGGCTCGAGGATGATGCTGATGCGCGCCGTGTTGGGTGCCGTGTAGTCCTGCATGGCGGCGAGCGTGCGCTCGGTGCGTCCCACCTGCGAGAAAACGTTGCGCACCGCGTCGTCCTGCTCGATTTCGTCGGCGAGCTCCGCCACCATGGCGCTCGTCTCCTCGAGCGGCGTTCCCGCCGGGAGCTCCAGCTCCAGGCGCAGGTCGCCGGCGCTGCGCTTGGGCATGAAGCTGCGCTCGAGGCTCGTGCCGAAGAAACCGGCGGCGCCCAGGCCGAGCACCAGCACCACCAAGAGAGTTACCGGGCGGCGGAGCGCGCGCACCAGGGTTCCGTGGTAGGCGTGGTGCACGACGTCGAACGAGCCCTTGAAGAGCCGCAACAACGGACGCGGCATGGGGACGCTCCAGCGCAGCGCGCGCGCGGACAAGACCGGTTGCAGGAGAAGCGCCGTCGCAATCGAGACGATCAGCGAGAACGTCACCGTGAGCGCCTGATCGCGGAAGAAGGCGCCGGCGATGCCCGGCACGTACACGACCGGGAAGAACACGGCAACGGTGGTCAACGTGGCCGCGATGACCGGGCGCGCCATCTCGCGACCGCCGCGCTCGCATGATGCCGCCACCAGGCGCTTGCGCTCGATTGGCGGCAGCGCGCTCACGGCACGGTTCAGCTCGGCCGCCGCCACTTCGGCCGCGCCGTCTCCCGGTTCCTTGCTGCGTCCGAGCAGCTTGCGCTTGGCCATCGCCAAGTGCCGGTTGATGTTTTCGAGCACGACGATCGAGTTGTCGACCAACATGCCCGCGGCAAGCGACAGCCCGCCCAGGCTCATGAGGTTGAGCTTCACGTCGCCGAAGTACAGAAGCGAGAACGTGATGACGATCGAGATCGGGATGGCGAGCCCGACGACCAGAGGGCTGAGCACGTCGTGCAGAAAGATGAAGAGCACCAGCAGCGCCAACGCGGCGCCGACCATCAAGGACTGCGCCAGGCCCTGGAACGACGCACGCACGTACTCCGCGTCGCGATACACGTAGTGATAGTCGAAGTCGCCGTAGTCCTCCTTGACGACGGTCAGCGCCTTCTCGGCTTCTTCGGAGACCTGGATGGTGTTGGCCTCGGGCTCCTTGTACAGGAGCACGGAAACCACCGTCTTGCCCCCGAGCAGCGTGGCGCCCTCGGCCTCCTTCACCGTGTCCAGCACGAGGGCCACGTCCTGGATGCGCACCGGCGACCGACCCGGACGCACGATGTCAGTGGCGGCGATCTCGTCCAGGGTCTCGAACTCGCCGGCGATACGCAGGCTCAGGTGCAGCGGGCCTTGGCGGATCTTGCCCCCCGGGAACGAAACGTTGCTGCGCGCCAGCGCGGCGCGGATGTCCTGCATCG
>JBFJHN010000304.1:0-4690 GCA_041613275.1 Candidatus Krumholzibacteriia bacterium
CAGCCTGCGCGTGGAGCTGGCCGAAGAGCTTCCCATCACCTTCGACGCGCGCCGCATCGAGGCGCTGAAGTCCAGCCGCTTCGGTCCCACGCGACACGAGCAGTACATGTTGCGCAAGGCCACGTTGGAGTCCGAGCTGGCACGCACGATCTCCGAGCTCAGCGAGGTCAAGAGCGTCGCCGTGCACCTGGTCATTCCCGAGAAGACGGGCTTTCTGGAGGAATCCGAGCGCTCGAGCGCCGCAGTGAAGCTGCACCTGAAGGCCGGCGCCCAGCTGCAGCGGCGCCAGATCGCCGCGATCAGCGCGCTCGTCGCCGGAGCGGTGGAGGGACTGGATTCGGACGACGTCACCATCGTCGACAACTTCGCCAACCTGTTGGCCGGCGGCAAGCATGCCGGTCTCGAGCCGGCCGCAGGCTGGATCCACGAGCTGGAGGAGTACTACAACCGCCAGCTCGAAGCGAAGGTTCGCGACATCCTGGATCACGTCGTCGGGCCGGGGCGCGGCGTGGTCATCGTCACCGCCGAGCTGGATCGCCAGCGCATCGAGCGCGATCGCGAATCGTTCGATCCCGAAGGCATCGTGCGCAGCGAGCAGACCTCGGAGGACACCCAGGGCGGGATCAACGAGACCAAGAACTACGATCTCAACCGCACCTTCGAACGCATCCTGAAGCAGCCGGGTAACGTGAAGCGACTGAACGTTTCGGTGACCGTCGACGGGCGCTACGAAGGCGAAGGCGACGAGCTCCAGTTCGTCGAGCGCGATGTCAACGAGCTCCAGAAGTACTCCGCTGCGATCCGCGCCGCCGTCGGCATCAACGCGGAGCGCGGCGACCAGTTCAATCTGACGTGCGTTCGTTTCGACCATCGTCCGTTCGAGGCCGAACGGCAGCAGATGCAGCGCACCGAGCGCTGGGCCTTCTGGACCAGAGTCACGACAAAAGTGCTCAAGGTCGTCGCGGTGCTCGCCTTCCTGCTGCTGGTTGCGCACGCGCTGCGGCTGGCGACGCGGACGCTGACGCGCGCGTCGGCACCCATCGCGACCACGGTGCCCGCAGGACGAACGGCCGCCGTGGGCGCCGCAGCGTCGGCGGCCCCCGCGCGACACGCTCCTGCGCAGGCTGCGAACGCGGGCACGCCGCGTGGTGCCGAGAGCAGCGCGCAGGCCGTGGCACGCGCCGCCGAGCAAGCGGTCCCGGCCCAGGGCGAGGTGCTCGAAGAGCTCACGCGCGATCCCAAGGAATCGGCGGGTTTGCTGCGCGCCATGCTGCAGGCGGAGTGATCCATGAACGTCAGCTCGGCAGCGGAACTCACGGCGCGTCAGAAGGCGGCCATCGTGGTCATGAGCCTCGGGCCACAGGCGTCCGGCGTCCTCGAACAGCTGGGCGGTGGCGAAGTCGAGCTGCTTGCCGAGGAGATCGTGCAGCTCGGCGACATCCCACAGCACGTGCGCGACGAGGTGTTGACCGAGTTCCAGAATCGTCTCGCGGCGTCGCATGCGACGACGGAAGGCGGGGTGCAGCAAGCGTCAGCGCTGCTCGAGGCGCGCCTCGGCAAGGAGCAGGCCGAGGACGCGATGGATCGCGTGTCGTGGAAGTCGAACGAGGCGCTGCACGGCTTTGCACAGCGCACGCCCGCGAAGCTGGCCGAGATGCTCACGCCAGAGCATCCGCAGACGATCGCCTTCGTCATCACGCAGCTGCCGCCCGAATCGTCGGCACGCGTGCTGGCCGCGCTCGACGACGACCTGCGCGCCGATGTCGTGTGGCGCGTCGCCACGATGAACGAGATCTCACCGGTTGCGGCAGCTGCGGTGCATCGCGCGCTGTCGCGGCGGCTGCGCCTGCTGGCGACCAGCCAGCGACGCGAGCAGGTGGGCGGCGAGGACAAGGCGGCCGGGCTCATGAACATGGCCTCGGGAGAGATCCAGAAGTTCGTGTTCGACGATCTCGCACAGCGCGATCCGGAGCTCGCAGCGCGCGTGCGCAAGCTCATGTTCGTCTTCAAGGACGTTCTGCTCCTCGACGATCGCAGCATGCAGCGCGTGCTCAAGGACATCGAGAACAAGGATCTCGTGGTCGCGTTGAAGAACGCCGAGGACGAGATCCGCCAACGCTTCTTCAAGAACATGTCTCAACGCGCAGCACAGTCGATTCAAGAGGAGATCGAGTACCTCGGACAGGTCAAGGCGAGCGACGTGGAGCAGGCACAGGACAACATCATCGAGCGCATTCGAATGCTCGAGGAAAACGGCGAGATCATCATCAACCGCGGGGGGAGTGCATGAGGTCCGTACGCATCACGCGCGGCGTGGACGTCCGTCACATCCCGACCGGAGCGCGCTCGTTTGCGAGCGTAGGCCCCAGGCTCGAGGCCACGCCGTCGGGCGCCGAGCCCGCGGCGGAGGCGCGCGCGGCCCCCGTGATGGAAACGCCTGCGCAACCCGCGGTCGACGAATCGCCTTCGGGCGAGCGCCTCGAACGCGCCTTGCTCGACGAGAACGAGGCGCTGCGCGCCACGGTGCGCCAGCTGGAATCCCAGCGCCTGCAAGATGTCGACGCCGCCGAGCAAACGGTGCGTGCCGCCCTGGACGAGAAGGTCGCGCAAGCGGTCGAGAGCTTCACCAGCGCGGTCGAGAGCCTCGTGCGCGCGCGCGTCGAGCTCTCCGAATCGTCCGAGAAACAGGTGACCGAGCTGGCGTTCGCCATCGCGCGGCGCGTGGTCACGGCGCTTCAACGCCGTGATGAAGAGGTCGTCGTGGAAACCGTGCGCAAGGCTCTGGCGCTCGTTCGTGAGGAGGAGCGCGTGGTCGTGCGCGTGCACCCGAGCCAGCTCGAGCAAGTCGACAAGCATCAGCCCGACTGGGTGGCTGCGGTGCGCAACGCGCGCAGCCTGAGCGTCGAGGCGGATCCGCGCATCGAGCCGGGAGGCTGTCTGGTGAAGACCGAGCGTGGCGACGTGGACGCGCGCATCGAAAGCCAGCTGGACGTGCTGGAAGAAAAGCTGCTGGAAAGGTCGGAGTGACGTCGTGGTGCGAACCCTCGAGCAACAGCTGGCCTGTGTGGACGAAGCCCGAACCATCCGCTGCACGGGCCGCGTGGTGCAGACGGTCGGCTTGGTGATCGAGTCGGAAGGCCCGCGCGCTTCGGTGGGCGAGCTCTGCCGCATCGAGGGGGCGCAGCCCGGCACGTGGGCGTGGGCCGAGGTCGTGGGCTTTCGCGGCACGCGCACGCTGCTCATGCCGCTCATGGAGACCCGCAACGTCGCACCGGGAAGCACCGTCGTCGCCACCGGGGCACCTCTTCAGGTGGGCGTGGGGTCGGAGCTTCTGGGGCGCGTCCTGGACGGACTCGGGCATCCCATCGACGGACGCGGGCCGCTGCACACGGACGCGTCGCGGCCGCTCGTGTCGACGCCGCCCAACCCGATGACGCGGCAGCGCATCTCCGAGCCGCTGGTCACCGGCGTACGCTCCATCGATGCGCTGGCTTCGTGTGGCCGCGGGCAGCGCCTCGGCATCTTTGCCGGCAGCGGCGTCGGCAAGAGCATCTTGCTGGGCATGATGGCGCGCAACTGCGACGCCGACGTCAACGTCGTGGCGCTCATCGGCGAGCGCAGCCGCGAGGTGCGCGAGTTTGTCGAACGCGATCTGGGCGAAGACGGCCTGCGGCGTTCCGTGGTCGTCGCCGCCACATCGGCGCAGCCGGCGGTAGCGCGTCTGAAGTGCGCGCAGCTCGCGGCCACCGTCGCCGAGTACTTCCGCGATCGCGGGCAGCACGTGATGTTGGTCATGGACTCGCTGACACGTGTCGCCATGGCGCAGCGCGAGGTCGGCCTGGCGGCGGGCGAGCCGCCCGCCACGCGCGGATATCCGCCGTCGGCGTTCGCTCTGCTTCCCCGCCTCCTGGAACGTGCGGGCACCGCGACGCGCGGCAGCATCACCGGCATCTACACCGTGCTCGTCGAAGCCGACGACATGAACGATCCCATCGCCGATGCGGCGCGCTCGATCCTCGACGGTCACCTCGTGCTCTCGCGCAGGTTGG
This sequence comes from Candidatus Krumholzibacteriia bacterium, assembly GCA_041613275.1. Classification (GTDB taxonomy): domain Bacteria; phylum Krumholzibacteriota; class Krumholzibacteriia; genus JBFJHN01. The sequence continues at coordinate 4,050 of JBFJHN010000304.1, forward strand.
CCACCGAGGGCCTGTACCCGGCCGTCGACGTTCTGGAAAGCGTCAGCCGTGTGATGCGCGAAGTCGTCGACGACTCCCATCGCGAGGCCGCGGCGAAGGTTCGCGAGTGGATGGCCATCTATCGCAAGAACGAGGATCTGATCACGGTCGGCGCTTATCAGAAGGGTCGCAACGCTCGTGTGGACGCCGCCGTCGACAAGTACGAACCCATTCGCGCCTTCCTGCGCCAGGGTCAGGAGGAGAGCTGTGCGTTCGCGGACACCGTGGCCCAGCTTCGCGCGCTCGCGGAGGTTTCGCCGTCATGAAGACCTACCGCTTCGGTTTGGCGCGCCTGCTCGAGTGGAGACGCCGGCTCGAGAACGACGCGCTCATGGCGTTGGTGCGCGCCGAGCAAACCGAGGAGCGCGAACGGTCACGGCTCGATGCGCTGTGCGCGCGTCACCGCGCCGAAGCGAAGAGGCTCGAGCCCGACGCGGGCCAGCGCATGGACGTCGAGCAGACCTCGCGCGATCGTGCCTGGCTGGAATCGCTCTCCGGCGAAATTCGCCGCCAGCAGCAGGTGGTCGCGCATGCGAGCTCACGCTGTGAGACGCAGCGCCAGCAGCACAAGAAGGCGAGGATCGAGCGCGAAGTGCTCGAGA
>JBFJHN010000305.1:0-4682 GCA_041613275.1 Candidatus Krumholzibacteriia bacterium
CTCGCCTTTGGCCACGTCCGTATCGGCGTCGGGCTTCGACGTGCGCTCGCCGCTTACGTCCATCTGCATGGGACCGGCGCTCATCGAGCCTTCGAAGCGCTCGCCCTCGACGGTGAGCGACCACGAGCCGGTGAACGAGCGTCCGCCCATCTCGCGCGTGGTCTTGAAGCGCAGCAGGTCCCCGCTCATGCGACCTTCGTCGACCGTGGTCGTGGCCTGCGTGCTCACGATCTTGCCGGTGACCTTGCCGTCTTCCTTCATCTCGAGCTCGGCAGTCATCTCGCGCGAGCCGCGCGGCGTCTCCATCGTCATCGCCCAGGTGCCGGTGACGTCCATCGCCGGCGCCTCGGTCGGCTCGTCGTCTTTGCGCTCCTGGTACTTGCGCCCGTCGACGAATACCGCGGCGATCTCGGCGTCCTCGGCCCACGGCCAGTCGCTCGCCAGCACGAGGTTGGCGATCTTGCCGGCTTCGATCGTGCCGACGCGATCGGCGACGCCGAAGATGGTCGCCACATCGGCGCTCAGCGCCTTGAGCGCCGCCTCGTGGCTCAAGCCTTCGGACGTTGCCTTGCGCACGTTCTCGAACAGCTCCGACGTGCTCGAGATCCCGTCCGAGTAGAACGCAAACGGCACGCCCGCCTGCGCCAGCGTCGCTGGCGTCGTCACCGCGAAGCGGCGATGATGCAGCGTGCGGAATGGCGTGTCGGCCTCCGGATCGCGATCCTTCTCTTCCTCCGGCCACTTGAGGCTCACCAGCACGGGTGCATTCGCTGCGCGCAGCTTGTCTGTGCGCGCGTAGGCCGCGTGTCCACCGAAGACGACCGTGCGCAGACCGAACTCGTCGCCGAGCTCCAGCGTGCGATCGATCTCGCGCGTCAGGTTGCCGGGCATCAAGAACGGCGTCTTGGCCGCCATCGCTTCCTCGAGCGGCTCGAGCGTGCGGTCGTACTCGGGACGCAGCCGGCCCTTCGGATCGCGCGCATAGAGCTCTTTCACCTTCGTGTAGTGCTGCGTGTCCAGGAACACCTGCTTCACGTAGGCGATGACGCCCATGAGCGAGCCGGGATAATCGCGGAAGCCGCCGCGCTCCAAGTTCACGCGCTGGGCCACTGGTGTCGCGACGACGTTGTGCTCGAGATCGCCTTCGCCCAGGTTGATCCACGTCGCCTGCCCAGCGAAGATGCCGTCTTCCCGTGCGCTGACGGCGGAGGTGAATCCCGCCTTGCGCCACTTCTCGATGTTTTTGTCCGGGGCGAGCGCATCGGCGGCGCTCATCCAAGGCGTCGTCTTCGGACGATCCTCCGGACCGCGGATCTCGGGCGCATCGCCGCCGCCGGGCCGGCCACCGCTCCCGCGTCCCGAAGACTCCGACTCCTCTTCCTTCTTCTGCCCCAGCGTGGTCATGGCGTCGACCAGACCGGGGTAGAGCGTCAGTCCTTCGCCTTCGAGGACCCAGGCATCGGGCGGGATGCTCAAGCCGGTGCCGACCGCTTCGATCAATCCGTCGGCCAGCAGCACCGTGGCGTTTTCGAGCACCGAGCCGGTGCCCGTGACCACGCGCACGTTCGTGATGGCGTAGTAGGGCGGCGGCTGCGGCGCCTCGGCGCCGGCCGGCGCCGCGCTCCACAGCAGGCTTCCCAAAGCCACGATCCACAGGCCGACGCGCCATCGGCCGCGAGAAGTGAGGTGCATGGGCGAGCTCCTGTTCTTGCGTTGCTTTCACATCGAGAACGCGCGGCGCGCGGCGCTGCCACGGAGGGGGGCTCCGAAGCCCACGCGGGGCGCGTGTCCCGGGACGACCGCGCAAAAGAATCGAGGCGCGCGGACGCGATTTCAGCTGAGAACCGCAGTATAGACCATCGAAGGCGGGAATCCGGGGCGGAGGACGGAAGGTGGAGGGGGGCGGCGCCAGCGTTGCGGAGGACCGGCGAATTCGCGGCCGGACGAAGCGGCGCCGCCCCTGATTTCAGCGTGTTCGGTAGGCGAGCACCCGGTCGATTTCCAGCTGGAACGGACCAGGCTGTTTGTCGGCGATCATGAAGCCGATCTGGTGGATGCGAGCGGGATCCAGCGGCCCAGCGCCGCGTGGCGTACGGCCGCGGAACGTCGGGCGGAACGAAGCGAACGGCACGTGGACCTCGGTCCACTCACCCTCGCGCGTCTCGAACTGGGCCTGATAGGCGATGCCGTCGAACTGGTTGTCGGTGCGCAGGCGCAGGCGATAGGTGCGGCCGTCGCCGCGCACGCGCACGCTCAGGCCCTCGAAATCGGATAGGTCCATCTGCCCCAGCCAGGCCCGAACCGAGGCGAAGCCGCCGTTGTTCTCGAGCGACAGCGTGCCTGCAAATTGTGCGGTCCCGTCCTCGGTAGGCTGCAGCACGCTCGTCGAGACGCCGCCCATGACGTCGTCGTTGACCGCCGTCCACACGTGGCGGTCGCGGATCTCGAAGGTGACCACGGTTTGCGTTTGCATCGGTTCGTCCCCCGTTCGCGCCAGGCTCGCGGCCAACAGGATTGCGCAAGCGATGTTCACGAGACCTCCTCGGGCGCATGGCGACTTCTCGCCAGTTTGGATCACTAGAACTTGTAGGAGCGTTCGTGCCTAGGCCGACATTTGGATGCGGCGCGGGGAGCAAAACGCATCCGCGCAGCGCCCCGGCTCGAAGGCTGGGGTATCGTCGGACAGCTCGTGCCCCATGCCCCAGGAGTCGAAATGCGTTCACGTTGGATCCTCGCCGCTCTCGCGGGCGCCGCCGTCCTGCCGCGGCCTCTCGTCGCCGAGCCTGTGCCGCGCGCCGTACAGACGAGCCGGACGCGCTACGCCGCTCAGATCACCGAAGACAACGCGGCGCGCCGCGCCGCGGTCCAGCAGGTGCGCATCGAGCAGTTCGATGGGCAGGGGCGCCTGCTGCGCTGGGAGCAGCGTGCCGCGGATGGCACGCATCAGCTCACCTGGATCGGCGTGTACTTCGGCGACGAGGGCGCACCCAGTCGGGCGGCGTACTGGAGCGCCGACACCGACGTGCCGTTCGCCGAGCTCGGGGTCACCGCACCGGACGGGTCGTTCCAGGACGTCTACTACAGCGACTTCGGCGAGAAGCCTCGCCGTCAGCTGCGGCAGTACTTCGACGCGGCGGCGCGAATCGTTTTCCAGGAGTACTTCGCGCCGCGCAGCCAAAAGAAGTACAGCGAGGAGATCTACCGCTACGACGACCGTGGCAACGAGCTGGGTCGCTTGTGGCGCCGGCTGGACGGGCGCGCGCAGCGCGAGACGAGCTTCGGCATCGTCGCCACCGACGCGCACGGACGTTGGACCGAGCGCAACGTGTTCGTGGACGGGAAGCTCGTCGGCATCGACGTGCGCGAGATCGTCGACGGTTCGGCGCTCGGGGCAGCGCCCAAAGCGTCGGCCGGTCCGGTGACGCCGTCGAACGCCATCCTGCCCGTGCCGTTCGCGCCCGGCGTGGTGTCGACGAAAGCCGCGGGCGAGAACGCGCTCACCTTCGCACCGGATGGACGTACGGTGCTGTTCACGCGTTACGAAGACTGGGAAGCGCAGCGTGCGTTCACGTCCACCTGGCGCGACGGCGTGTGGCGCGAAGCCGAGGAGCTCGCGCTCGCGGACACGCTCTACAACGCGGCGTTGCGTGCCGACGGACAGCACATCGTCTATTGCGTGCGCGACGATGCTTCGGGCGGCGCACGCGTCTTCACCACCGCGCGCACGGACAGCGGCTGGTCCGCGCCGCGCGATTGGACCTCGGGCTCCGGCTTCACCGGCAGCTACTTCCGCTGGCTCGCCAACGGCACGCTGTACTTCCACCGCGGCGGCGATCTGTACCGCTGCCGCTTCGACCGCGCCGGGGCGTCGGACGAGACGCCGTTGCCGGCGGCGATCAACACGCCCGACGGCACCGAGTTCGGCGCCTGGGTGGACGACGACGAAACGCTTCTTCTGTTCGCGCGCTACGTCGATGGGCAGCCCGAGCGCACCGGCGTTTTCGCCACGAAGCGCCGGGGTGACGGCTGGGACGTGCCGCGCAAGCTGCCCATCCCGTACGGCTGGAGCCCGGTGCTGTCACCTGACGGCGAAGACCTGGTGTACGTCGTCGACGAAAATCTCGTGCGCGTGCCTGTCGTGCTGCTCGATCTGCCGCGCTGAGGCGACGCTCGACGTCTTCCAAATCCGACTCTGTGATGTCCTCTTCACGAGAGCGCGGCATACGCGGCGCGCTTCGTCGTTGCGCTCACGCGAGCATGGCCGCGATCAGCTCCTTGCTGATCTTGGCCGCCACCAGGGCGGTGACGCCCGTGGGATCCTGGACGGGGTTGAGCTCGACGACGTCGGCGCCGACGAAGGGCGTGGGCAGCGCCTGAACGATGCTCAAAACGTCGCGCGTGCTCAAGCCGCCGGGCTCGCGATGCGACACGCCGGGCGCGAACGCCGGATCCAATCCGTCGAGATCGAGCGACACGTACACCGGCGGCTCGAGCTGCAGATCGAGACCCGGATACCATGTGCGCATGTCGACGATCTCCACGCCGAACTTCTCCGCCTGCGCGCGCTGATGCGGGTTGAGCGTGCGAATGCCCACCTGCACGAGCCGCCGCGCCAGGCCTTCCTCCATGATGCGCGCAAAGGGGCTCGCGTGCGACAGGCGATTGCCTTCGAAGTCGTCGTA
>JBFJHN010000306.1:0-4679 GCA_041613275.1 Candidatus Krumholzibacteriia bacterium
GAGGCGCCGTCTACTCGGGCGCCGACGGCTATGCGTACGCCAACCCCGGTGCCTTCCCGCGCGCCTGGCTGGTCGCGCGAGCGCGCGTCGTCGAGCCCCGCGACTGCGTCGAGACGCTGCTGGACCCGGGTTTCGATGCTCGGCGCGAAGTTCTCCTGGCGACCGCGCCACGCCTGGAATCCTCGCAAACGGAAACGAGCGGCGAGGTGCGAATCGAAGCCTACAGCGCCAACCGCGTGGCGCTCGGCGTGCAAAGCTCGACCCCGGCGTTCGTCGTGCTGTCGGAGGCCTACCACCGCAACTGGCGCGCGCGTGTGAACGGGGAGCCCGCGCCCGTGTACGCCGCGCAGTGCCTGCTGCGCGCGATCCCCGTTCCCGCGGGGGAGTCGCGCGTCGAGCTCGAGTTCGTCGATCCGGCGCTGCGGGCCGGCCTGGGCATCAGCCTGGGCGCGCTGGTGCTGGTGGCACTGCTCATCGCGCTGGGGACGCGCTACGGCGTCGTGCGGACGGCCGCGAAGGAGGACGAGGGGTGAGCGACGAGGCACGTGCAGGAACGGGTGCGCCTTCGAACCCGCCCGGTGCGGCGCGACGCGGCGTGGTGATCATCCCGACGTACAACGAGCGCGCCAACATCGATCGCATCGTTCCCGACGTGCTCGGCCAGGACGCGGGGCTCGACGTGCTCGTGGTCGACGATGGCTCTCCAGACGGAACGGCCGGCGCGGTGCGTGCGATGGCGGAATACGAGACGCGCGTTTTCATGCTGGAGCGCTCGCACAAGATGGGTCTCGGCTCGGCGTACATCGCCGGCTTTCGCTGGGCGCTGGAACGCGGGTATCCGCTGGTGTTCGAAATGGACGCCGACTTCTCGCACAACCCCGAGAGCCTGCACGAGTTTCTGCACAGCATCGAAGATGCCGACGTCGTTCTCGGGTCGCGCTACCTGAACGGCGTCACGGTGGTGAACTGGCCGCTGCGGCGGCTGTTCCTCTCGGTGAGCGCCAACGTGTACGCGCGCCTGGTGACCGGACTGCCGGTCAAGGATTGCACCGGCGGCTTCAAGTGCTTCCGGAACGAGGTGCTGGCCTCGCTGCCCCTCGAGCGGATTCGAAGCGACGGCTACTCGTTCCAGATCGAGGTCAACTGGTACTGCTGGAAGAAGGGCTTCCGCATTCGCGAAATCCCCATCGTCTTCGTGGATCGGCGCATCGGGGAGTCGAAGATGAACAGGCGCATCATCTGGGAAGCCGCACTCCTGGTGTGGAAGCTGCGCTTCATGCGCGTGAGGTGAGCGTGACGGGATCGCACGAAATCGAGGATCGCGTCGAGGTCACGCGGGAGCCCACGCGCCGTACGCCGAAGCTGACCATCATCATCGTCAGCTACAACACGCGCAAGCTCATCCGCCGGTGCCTGCAGTCGCTGCTGGCGTTTCCGCCGGGATGCGAGCACGAGGTGCGCGTCGTCGACAACGCCTCGCGCGATGGCTCCGTGGCCATGCTGCACAAGGAGTTCCCGCGCGTCAAAGTGCTGGCAAACAAACACAACCTCGGCTACGCGGCCGCCGTGAATCAGGGCATCGAGCTGTCGCAGGCCGAGTACGTGTTGGTGCTCAACCCCGACATCGTGCTGCGCGAAGGCTCGATCGATCGCATGGTGCAGTTCATGGACGCCCACCCCGACGCCGGGTTGGCGGGCGCCAAGCTGGTGAACACCGACGGCACGCTGCAGCACAGCTGCCGCGGCTTCTACACGCCCGCCACGCTGGTCATGCGGCGCACCATCCTCGGGCGTTTGTTTCCGCGCCATCCGGTGATCCGGCGCCATCTCATGCTCGACTACGATCACCGCGAGGCTCGCTCCGTCGATTGGGTCATTGGAGCCTGCATGATGGTGCGTCGGCGCGCGATCGAGGACGTCGGCGGCATGGACGAACGGTTCTTCCTGTACTTCGAGGACGTCGACTGGTGCTTCCGCATGTCGCGGCAGGGTTGGAAGGTGTACTACGTCCCCGAATCCGAGATGGTGCACGAGCACCAGCGCGAGAGCGCCAAGCCGCGCTTGTCGCGCAGCTTCTGGGCCCATCTGGGCTCGCTGCTGCGTTTCTACGAGAAGTGGAACCGCTACGCGTACGGATTGAAGCGCTACCGCGAGGTCACGAAGACCCTCGTGTTCCTGGTCTGTGACCTCGCGGCGGTGAACCTGGCGTTTTTCGCGGGCTACGGTCTGCGCGTGCTGTTTGCGGCGCAGTTCGACAATCCGTTGTACACGCTGGAGAACTACCGCAACTTCTGGGTGTTCATGAACATCGTGAGCGTTCTGTCGCTGCACTTCTCCGGACAGTATCGCATCGCGCGTGGCAAGCTCGCTGCCGACGAGTTCTTCGAGGTGGCGCGCGCCGTGTTCCTCGCCGTTGTCGTGCTCACGGCGAGCACGTACATCGCGCGCGAGCGGCTCATTTCGCGCGCCGTGGTGGCCTTCTTCGCCCTCCTGGCGCCGCTGTTCATCTGGACGCTGCGGCGGTTCGTGCGCGCGCTGCATCGGCGTGTGCTCGAGATGCGGCTCGACCTGCGACGGCTCGCCATCGTGGGTTCGCGCGATGAGGCGCGCGAGCTGCGCTCTCGCCTGATGGCGCGACCCGAGCTCGGGCTGGACGTGGTCGGCCATGTCGAAGTGGGGGAGGGTAGCCTGCACGCGTTGGGCGGGCTGCACGATCTGCCCGCGGTGGTGCGCGAGCATCGGATTCAAGAGGTCGTCGTCGCGACTTCGGCGGCACGCGTCCAGGATGTCGCGCGCATGGTGCTCGACCTGCGACGGCGCGCCGTCGACGTGACGGTGGTTTCGGGTTTCGCGGACATTCTCGGCCATCGCGCCCGCGTGGATCGCCTCGCCGACGTTCCGGTGCTGCGCTTCGAACGCGACACTCTGTACCACGTCAACGCCGGCGCGAAACGTGCGGTCGACGTGCTGGCGGCGGCGACGCTGATGGTTCTGGGGCTTCCGCTCACCGTGCTATACTGGCTCGTCGCACGACTGCGGCGCCGTGCACTGTACGTGCGGGACACGCGCCTCGGTCTGGATGCCTGCCCCATCGTTTTTCCACGGGTCAACGACGCGTTGGGACCTCCGCCGACCGATCTCGTCAACCTGCCCGCTTGGGCGCAGGTGCTGCGTGGCCGACTGTCGCTCGTCGGTCCCTATCCGCTGCAACCGGAAGCCGCGGCGCAGCTGCGCGATTCGCAGCGCTTGCGCTTCGACGCGCGCCCGGGTGTGGTGGGATTCTGGCGCCAGCTCCGCGCCGACGAGGTGGACCTCGAGAGCATCGTGCGCTTGGACCTCCACTACCTGCAGAACTGGTCCATGGGGCTCGACTTTCGGTTGATTCTGGAGTCGCTGGGCAACATGCTGCTCGGTCGCGGCACCCGGCTCGAGCTCGAACGCGAAACGGGTCCCGAACGGGAGGATTCTTGATCACGTCGAGCCGTCAGGCGAAGCGCCGGACCCGCTGGCGCGAAATGGGACGACGCGTTGCGGCAGGGATCGTCGTGCTCGTGTCGGGGGACGTCGCCGTGCATGCGGAGCTGCCGGTGGGCTGGGAAGTCGAGATCTTCGCAGGGCGCGTGCACGACCTGGCGTTGCACGATGGCGTCCTCGTCGGAGCCACCGATGGCGGTCTGCTGCTGCACGAGATTTCCAGCGGGCAGTTCTCGCAGGTGGCCGACGCGGGCTGCACGAACGGCGACTGCCTGCGCAGCAACCTCCTGACTGCGGTCGATGTCGACGCCAACGGTCAGATCTGGGTGGGCACGCGCGCGGCCGGCGTCGCCGCGCTGCGCAGGGAGGTCGGCGGCTTCGCGTACCGGCACTTCTTCGCCTCCAACTTTCAGCTGGGCGGGGGGTTGTTGGCGGATTCGGTGCTGGCGATCGACGTGTGGCTCGACGAAACGGTGTACGTGGTCACGACGTCCGGCGTGGCGCAGATCGACCTGGCCGGCGCGATCGGGGAGTTCAACGAGCAGTCGAGCCGGCGTCCGGGCCAGGACGGCTTTCCGTCGACACGCGTGCACGACGTCGCGGTCGACGACACGTTCGCGTGGGTGGCCAGCGATTCCGGCGTGGTGCGCTACACGCGCTTGCCGCCGCACGACGCCGAGCTGCTCGGCGACAGCTTGGTGACCTCCAGGGTCAACGTCGTCGAGATCGCCGGCGGGGACGTGTTCGCCGGCACGGACGAGGGCGTCTACCGTTGGCAGGCTGCGGGCGGTTTCTGGAGTCGCGTGCGCAGCAGCGGCCAGGCGACGCCGGACTTCGTCGTGCGCTCTTTGGCACGCCTGCAGGATCCCGCGCCGGGCGGCAACCGCTTGTTGCTCGTTGCCGGTTCCGATCGCGAGGTGCGTTCTTTCCAGGGCTTCGTCTGGGGCTTCTGCAGTCCGCCGGTGGTGCCTTTGATCGGGGATCGCACGTTTTCAGCGATGGTCGCACATGGCGACACGGCCTGGACGTCGCAGGGGAACGCCTTCGGCGAGGGCGCGTTCCTCGAGCGCCTCGTCTTCTCCGCAGGCTGCTCGTGGACGCGTTTCGAGCCCAACAGCATCCCGGTCAGCGAGGTGCGCTATGTGGACCTCACGCGGGATCGCGAGCTGTGGGTGGGGTTGCGCCTGGCCGGTGTCGCGCGGCGC
>JBFJHN010000307.1:0-4669 GCA_041613275.1 Candidatus Krumholzibacteriia bacterium
ATGCCCGCGCCGCGCGCGGCTCGGCCCGCAGCCTGGTCGCAGGGGATCTCGCCGGAGAGCTCGCCGGCGTCTACGCTACCCTCGAAACTGCCTGACTACTGCCACCATGACATGACACTGCACCGGGTTCGGGTGTCAGATTGACAGTCGGGGCCGGCTGCGACGCTCAGGACATCAATATAAACCATTAAATAACAATAAATTACATGGTTTATCGGCTGTCTGGCACGCCAGTCGCAATACCCAACGCGGAATTGGCGAGCGGTCACGAGAGCTGGGTCACCGTGGCAGAACGCTCGCCCGAACGGAAGAGATCACTCCCGGGGCCGACCCCTGGGACAGAAGGAGGGCTCGAAGATGGCAGTCATTCGCTGGCGTCCGCGTTCGGACAGCTTGCTGCTCGATCCACTGTTCAACCAGTTCAACGACATGTTCCGCGACTGGTACCCGACGGAGACGACGCGCAGCTGGTACCCGGCGATGGACCTCGTGGACGAGAAGGATCGTTTGATCGCGCGCCTGGAGCTTCCGGGTGTCGATCCGAAGAGCGTGCAGATCAACCTGCAGGGCGAGATGCTCACGGTCAGCGGCACGCGCGAGGACGTCTTCCAGGAGAGCAAGGAAGGCAAGGTGCTCAAGCGCGAACATTCGTACGGCGCGTTCCAGCGCACCGTCGAGCTGCCCTACCGCGTCAAGGCCGAGGACGTGAAGGCCACGTACGAGCGCGGTGTGATGACGATCACCATGCCGAAGGCCTCCGAGCACGTCGGCCGTCAGATCCCCGTCGAAGTGAAGTAACGCTCTTCGATACGGAACGGTTCTGAATGGAGTGTAGGACCGAAGGAGCGCAAGGAGGGTCCTGCCGAAGGGGGCTGCGAGAGCGGCCCCCTTCTTCGTTTCGCGCTAGACGCCGGGCTCTGGGCGCGCGTTGCGCGCTTCCCGCTCCGATCCACTCTTGGACGCCAACGCGCGTAGCGTTTCCCCCCGCCACCGGAGACCCTGCACGTACATCCGTTTCCCGAGCCAACGCTGCACCTGCTGGGCGAAGCGCTCGGGATCTCCCGAGGTCGAGAAGTCGTTGCGTGACGCCTCGAGCCCGCGCTCGACCGGGGCGCCGAGGGATTCCACGACGCGCGTCGTTTGTCGCGCCACGGCCTCGGCGGGATCGACGATCCGCACTGCGGGCCCGGCCAGCCGTTGAATGGTGTCGCGAATCAACGGATAGTGCGTGCACGCGAGCACCAGCGTGTCGGCGCCTGCGCGCCGTGAAGGTTCGAGAAAGCGCGCGACCAGCGCCTCCACCGGCGCGTCGGCTTCGATCGCTTCGGCGAGTCCTGGACAGGGCTGGCGCACGATCGTGAGCGACGCGTCCAGCCGCGCAATCGTGGTTTCGAACAGCGCCCCGTCCAGCGTCGCGGGTGTGGCGAGCACGCCTACGACCTTGTTGCGCGACAGCGCCGCGGCGGGCTTGATGGCCGGCTCCATGCCGACGAAGCGCAGCGAGGGGAACTCGTCACGAAGCGTTTGGAGCGCCACGGCCGAAGCTGTGTTGCAGGCAACGACGACGACGTCGCAGCCACGTTCCAGCAGCCAACGCGCGATGCCTCGCGATGCCGCGCGGACCTCGTGCGTGGGGCGTCCTCCGTAGGGCGTGTGGGCCTGATCGGCGACGTACGTCGTGTGCAGGTGGGGTGCTTGCCCGACGATCTCGCGCCACACGGACAACCCGCCGACTCCCGAATCGAAGATTCCGACCACGCCGCGCTGTCCCCTCACGAACAGGATGGTCCGCGCGCAACCGAGGATGATGCGCGCCGGCTCGATTGTCCCACGCGCAGGTGGAGCACTGCGACATCGATTCCACGACGCGCCGGTGTCACCGGCCGGCTTCGACGCGCGCGCCTTCCAAGGTGGCGAGATGGTCGTGCACGAGCGGCACGCAGAAGGGACCGTGCGGCAGAACGACGAGGCTTCGTGAAGCATCGAAACGTGTAGCACGCAGCGCGGCTGCGACCGAACCGTGCGCGATGAAGCCGGCGCGCCGCAGGCGTGCGGCCGGCAGCGAGCAGACCACGTGGAGGCGTGCGCGCGCGCGTGCCTGAAGGATGTGCTGCAGCATCCACGCGCCCGTAGCGACGGGCGTGTCGTCCGAACGCGTCGCGTGGCTGTCGAGCCCCGCTTCGAGCAAAGCGGCAAATGCCGGTCCTCCGATGCCTTCGTTCATCTCGGCCACCAGAATCACGTCACCACCGCGGCGGACGGCCGCAGCCCCGGTCGCCCAACCCTTCGCAGCCTGATACAGCGTACGGTCCAACGGCGCGCCGCCCCCGGAGACGATCACGACGTCGGCGGCATCGGGGAGCGTGACGCGCGCGTGCCGTGCGGCAAATCGCGTCGCGCGGTCCGTGCTGGCGGCGAGCGCACCCGCCGCCGCGAACGTCAGAGCACCCGAACGGTTCACGCAGCACTGCACCGAGAAGTCGACACGCACCAGACGCGCTGCAGCCTCCACCTCGTGGCGAAACGGATTGTTGCGAACGATTCCGGGACCGACGCAGGCCCGCGCCAACGGCGCGCGATGTACGGCGCGGATGGTGTCGAGCCCGGCGATCCCGGGACACACGCTCTTGGCGCCACCGGAGTATCCTGCCATCAGATGCGGCTCGACGACGCCGACGACCACGCGCACGTCGGCTTGCAGGAAGCGGCGATCGATCCAAACGGGCGTGCCCGCAGGAGTGGACCCGACGAGATCCAGTGCGTCGTTGCGCGTCGCGTCGTGACTGCGTACCGGAATTCCCCGGGCATCCCCGAGGAGCTGCGCACACTCGTCCGCGGACGCGGCGCGATGCGTTCCGGTGGCGATGAGCACCTCGACGCTTTCGATGCCCGCACCACGCAAGGCTGCAACCACGGGGGGCAGCACCCACGGACCGACGGCGGGCCGCGTGGCGTCCGAGATCACCACACACGCCGTGCGGCGGCCGCGCGCCAACACGTCCAACGGTGACGCATCCAGCGGCGCATCCAGGGCGTCGAGGATCGCGGCCTTGGCGTCGGGATATGCGGGCGCGGCGACGGGGACATACGCGACGGCCGCGTCGGGGAGCCGCACCTCCAGGTGGGCCGTGCCATACGGAAGCAAGCACTGCATGCCATGATGCTAAGGAAGCGCCTGGAGAAGGTCAAAAGCCACCCGTGGGCTTGACCGCTCGACCGCGACGGTGCTTGCTTAGACGTCGATCCCGAAGGCCCAGACGATCCCGTTCACCCGGACGTTCCGTTCCTTGACGCCAACCGATGAAAGCGTTCGAGATCCGGCAGCGCACGCGGGCAGGCGCGAGGCGTCGAGCGTGCGCATGCTGCAGGTTCTGGGCTACGCGGGGCTTCCGGGCGCTCACGCCGGTCAGACCGGCGTCGAACGCGTCGTCGAGCAGCTCCTCGAGGGGTTGGAGGGTTTCGAACACAGCGTGGTGTATCCGCAGGCGGGAGTTCTGCTGCCGCGGTATCGTGCCCTGGCGAAACGCGTCTTCGTGCGCGAGCCACGCGCACGCTTCGATCGCCGCTTCGTCGATGACGTCGCGGCGTTCATCGTCGAGCACGACGTCGAGATCGTTCTGTCACACGGGTTCCTGCGCAACGACTTTCTGACCGCGCTCGCGTGCCGGCGCACGCGGCGCCCGCACGTCGTGTCGCGCGCCGTGCCTCTGGCCGACGAGGGGCTGTCGTGGCCGCGGCGCATCCTGTACGGCGTCACCGACGGCTGGACGCTGCGACACGCACGGCACGTGATCGCTTGTTCTGAGGCGACACGTCGCCGCATCACCGAAACGCAACGCATCGACGCGGGGAAGATCACGGCGATCCCCAACGGTGTGCGCCTTCCGCGCGTCGACGCCGATGCGCGAGTGCGCGCGCGCCGGATGCTCGGCATCGCGGACGACGCGCGCATCGTCGGCGGCATCGGGCAGCTGATCGCGCGCAAGCGTTTCGCGGATCTGGTGGACGCCGTGGCGCGCGTCCGCGCCGACCCCCACGTTGCCGCGGGTTCGCCCGTGGAGTGCGTGATCCTCGGTTCGGGTCCCGAGCGTGCGGCGCTCGCGGAGCGCGCGCGTGCCCGCGGTGTCTCGCTCCGATTGCCGGGCTTCATGCCCGAGCCGTGGAGCATGCTGGCGTCCTTCGACGTCTCCGTGCTGCCCTCGCGCGCCGAAGGCATGCCGCTCACGGTGCTCGAGTCGATGGCGTTAGGTGTTCCCGTGGTGGCCACCGACGTTGCCGGAACGCCCGAGGTCATCGAGCACGGCATCTCCGGTTTTCTGGTCGCACCGGGCGACGTCGCTTCGTTCGCCTCGTACATCGGTCAGCTTTGTGCCGACGAGACCTTGCGTCGACGTGTCGGTGAGCAGGGCGCACAACGTGTGGCACGGCATTTTTCGTTGGCCGCGATGCTGCGGGGTTTCGATCGCTGCCTGCGTGACGTCTTGCGCCCACGAACCTGACCGCCGAACGCACCCGACCCGGGAGAGCCGCGCGTGCATGTCGTGCACATCATCAACAACCTCGTTTTCGGCGGAGCCGAGCGTTTTCTCGTCGAGCTGGTCGCACAGCAGGCGGCGCTCGGCTGCCGTGTGGACGTGCTGACGCTCGCCGAGCCCAACCCTTTGGCGTC
>JBFJHN010000308.1:0-4666 GCA_041613275.1 Candidatus Krumholzibacteriia bacterium
CGCGCGCCAGCGCGAAGCGTAGCGACACGCTGCCGTCGCGTGTGGCCGATGCGGACGTGAATGCTGTGACCTGGGCGGGCGCGGTCGCCCGGAGGGGTGCCGAGTGCTCGATGGCGCCGTTGTGACGCTCGAGCGCCAGACGATACCAAGGTTGCGCGAAGGTGACGTCGGCATCGACGAAGCGCATGTCGGAGCGAGGGGGCAGCGTGGTGCGTGTCTCCCACACGCCGGCGGGTGACTCGGCGCGCTGAACGACGACCTGTGCGAGCTGCGGCACCGCTTCCGGCGCCAGGCGCCAGTGCAGCTCGATGCCCTCGGACGTGGTCGCTGCAAAGAAGTCCTGCAGCGTCACCGGAGTGCGCGTGTCGACGTCGAAGATGTGCACGTCGTCGATCGCCGCCTCGACGAGGGAGCCCACGCCCAGATCACTGGCCTCGAAGCGCACGCGCATGCGACTGGTCAACGGCAGGTAATCGGCCAGGTGCAGCTGCTCCTCGCGCCAGTGGTGGTGCGAGCTGTGCCAGCTCTTCATCGTCACCCAGCTGACTCCCGCATTGTTGGACACCTCGACGACGAACGGGTCGCGTCCGGGCGCGGCACCCGAGTTGTTCGAGAACCAGAACCAGAAGCTCAAGATCGGGTCTCGAGCGGCGGAGAGGTCGAGAATCGGCGAGAGGATGGCCGTGCGGCCGGCGTCGACATCGTTGGCGCCCAGAGCCGCGCCGCGCGGCGCGTTGCCGGTGACGTAGCACTGCACGCCGTTCGGCGTGTGGTCTTCGTCCGGCTGTACGATCGCTTCGATCTCCGTCCCACCGATTTCGACGCGCACCGCAGTCGGCTCCGGGTTGGTGCGTACCCACAGGCCCGTCCCCGCGTTGTCGCGCGTGTCGCGGAACCAGCCGCGCTCGCTCTCGAAGTCGTCGAAGAAGTACGTGGTCACGTCGCCGACCTGGACGAAATCGGGTTTCTCGGCCACCTGCATGCCGCCCTCGCCGCGCACGACCAGGCGCACGGTGTACGTGCCCTTCTCGTTGTACGTGTGCGTCGGATGGCGCTCGTCCGATGTCGTGCCGTCCCCGAAGTCCCACTCGTAGGAATCGACGTTCCCGAAGCTGTCGTTGTCGAACGGCACAGTCACTCCCGGCTCGCCGGCGAAGACGCGTGCCTCGAAGTCGGCGCTCACGGGTGCCGCGCCCAAGCGCACCTGCATCGAGCCGATGCCGTTGCTTTCGATGCGGAAGAACTCCTCCCACTGGGCACGGAACTCGTCGATCTTCTCCAGATCGTGTTCGGCGGGCTCGGTGCCCTGCGGGATGACCAGCACCCAGCCCATCGAGAAGCTCTTGGGCGCGTCGGCGGCGTGCGGCACGCGCGCGCCGTTGACGATGGCGATGCCCTCGGCGGTGATCTCGGTGCGCGGTCCGAAGATCGTCACGCCTTCGACCGGGATGGTCGCGTCGCCGCCCGTTTCGCCGAGAGACGGCGTGGGGAACAGGATCACGTGCATGGGGTCGGTGACGTCGGGCACGTCGATCAGGCCGTAGAGGTAGAGATCGAGCTGTGAGTAGCCGGTGACCGACTCGATGGTCGTGAAGGTTCCGTCGCCGTTGTCGCGCCAGGAGTTGCCCTCCATGACGCTGCCGTAGGTCTCGAGGAAGAAGCTCCAGTGCGTGTTGCCGCGGCCGAGGATGTCACCACCGGGAGCGCTGACGAACGCACCCACCATGTGCTCGGCCTCCTGGGCCAGGATGTCGATGCCCGAGAAGGTGTTGATCAGGCCGGGCAGACCCTCGGCCGGATCCTCGCCGTACTCGCCGAGGTCGTTCATGTTGACGATGCTGCGCAGGTTGGTGAGCGTCGGCACCACTTGATGGCCGTTGTTGAAGATCTCGAGGCCCAGGCCTTCGACGTCGTTGGCGACGTTGAGCTCGAACGCGACGCCGCCGCCATCGGTCTGCACGTCCTCGTCGAACGTGCTGGCGACGAAGATGACGAGGTAGTCGTAGGTGTCCGGCCGCGTGGCGTAGAAGCGACGCGCGATGTTGCTGGAGTTCGTCACCCAGCCCTGGAAGGTCTGCGTGGTGATGAACGAAACGAGCAGGCCGTCGTCTTCGAGGATGGCGATGTTGTTGCGATCCTGGTCGCGCACGGAGGGCACGATGCCCGACTTGGCGGTGCGCGCCTGGTGCTCCCAGAAGCGTTTCTCGAACTCGGGACCACAGTCGTCACGCTGGGGATAGCTCGACTTGAGCTCGGCGTGGACTGCGGAAACGCCGAGCGCCGCGCCCACGAGGCTGGCGCACGCCAGGATGCGAGAGGCCCGCGTCACGTTCGACTCCCACCTCGGGCCCAGAAACAGGGGGATCGAAAGAGGCTAAACGAGCGCCCGGGTGCGGTCAACTCGACGGCGCCCGCAGAGGCTCATCAGGGCAGAAAGCGCAGGTCCACAACGCCCCAAGTGGACGTTCCTGCGGGCAAACGCCACGAACGCACCCAGTCCTCGACGACGCCGGCCCACAGGCCGTCGCCGCCTTCGAGGATGACGTCGAGAATGCTGCGCTCCTCGGGGTAGTGCACCAGACGCGGCGTGGCGTCCTCCGGCATGCCGGCGAGATCTTGCGCGATGCGCACGGCGCGGCTTTGGTCGCCGAGCTCGTCGATCAGACCGTGCTCCAACGCCTGCTCGCCGGTCCACACGCGACCGCGACCGAGGTTGTCGACGATCTCGGGAGTGAGGTCGCGGTACGCGGCGATGCTCGCGATCCAGCGCTCGTAGTCGCTCTTCTGGTGGCGCGCGATCAGGCGCTGCTCGTCCGCGCCCCAATCGTGGTAGTCGCTGAACAGGAACGGATACGAGCCGCGCGTGACGAAGTCGCGCGTCAGACCCACCTTGTTGTACAGGCCGCGCAGGTTCAGCTTGCCAATGTACGAGCCGATGCTTCCGGTGAGCGTGGTGGGGAGCGCCACGATGCGGTTGGCGCGGAACGACATCATGTAGCCGCCCGAGGCCGCCATGTCCACCATGGAGACGACGACCGGCTTGCGGGTGCGCACGCGCTCGACGGCGTTGCTGATGATGTCGCTCGCGATGATCTCGCCGCCCGGGCTGTCGACGCGCAGGACCACGGCAGCGATGTCGTCGTTGGCGGCCGCGGACTCGAGGTCGCGCACCACCGAGTGCGCGCCGAGGATGGTGCCGACGGCCGGCGAGTAGTCGTTGCGTCCGCGCAGGATCATGCCGCGCGTGTGCACCACGGCGATCGCGCGTCCCTTGCCCGAGCGCGCCGCGTCGACGGCCTCGTGATAGTCGAGCACCATGAGCATCTTGCTGTCGTTGAGGTCGTCGACGAAACGCGTGACGACGCCTTCGCGATAGCGCACGGCGTCGACGAAACCGTGCTCGACCGCTTCGTCTGCCAGCAGCACGCCCTGCGCCAGCGCGCCTTCGAACTCGGCGCGGCCGACGTTGCGGCTGTTGCGCACCGTGTCCAGGAACTCGCCCCAGAGCCCGTCCATGAGCCAGCCGAACTGCTCGCGCGCTTCCGGCGTCATGCCCGCGCGCGTGTACGGCTCCGTCGCCGACTTGAAGTCGCCGATGCGACTGTAGTTGGGGTTGATCTCGAGCTTGTCGAGCGCACCCTTGTAGTACATCGGGCCGATGCCGATCCCGTTCAGATACAGACGACCCGCGGGTGACAGGAAGATGGAGTCGCACGCCGAGGCGACGTACAGACCGAGCTCGTCGAGCTCGGGCGCGACGGCGACGACGGGCTTGCCCTCGCTGCGCACGCGCAGGATGGCTTCGTGCAGCTCGGCGGCTTTGCCCCAGCCGATCCACGGATGGTCGATGTCCAGCAGCACCGCCCGGACGCGGTCGTCACGCGCCGCGTGATCCAACGATTCGAGAATGGCGGCCTGAGACAGCGGCTTGTGGCGCACGAACGGCACCGTCGGCAGCGTGGGATATTCGATGATCTCGCCCTTGAGCGGCACCCACAGCAAGGTTCCGGACTCGACGAGCGGCGCGCCCTGGAAAGCCGCGAGAAACGCGAAGAGCAGCAGAATACCGAAGAAGCCGAGGAGCACCTGACTGAGAAGGAGCGCGAAGAAGAGTCGGATAAAGCGCAACATGGTTCACCTCGGCACGCAACGGGAAGAGCCTCTGTTTGCGGCCAACGTAGCCCGCTCTCGAGGCGAGTGCAAGCGCGGCAGTTCCTTGTGCGGCAAGCGTTTGGGCGCGTTGCGCGGCTGTCGTTGCTGTGCTAGCGTGCGCCCCCGACGTGATGCGCGGCGACGGATCGCAGCGCGCTGCGAAGGGCCGTGCCCGAATGCCCCAACGATTGCTTCGCGGAAGGCGCTTCGACGTGAAGCTGCGCCGCGCCGTCGTCGGAATCGGCGGCGCGGACGTGCGCCACGGAGCACGCTGGCTCGTGTACTGCGCCTTGGTGGGCGTCGTGGCCGGGCTCGGCGCGCTGCTCTTCGACTTCCTCAGCCGCGCGGGAATCCACCTCTTTCTCGAGCGGCTGGCGGGGTGGAGCCCGGCGCTCCCCGCGGGCGAGGAGCCGTTCTCCGATTTCGAGCCCGCGCGCCGCGTCCTTTGGATGCTCGTGCTCGTCCCGGCGGTGGGTGGGCTGCTCTCGGGTCTGCTCGTGCGCTACGCCGCGCC
>JBFJHN010000309.1:0-4659 GCA_041613275.1 Candidatus Krumholzibacteriia bacterium
GCGGCCGTGAAGGAGCTGTCCGAGGCGCTGGACAAGGTCCCGGTGGTCGTGAACGACTACCCCGGCTTCGTCTCGAACCGCGTCCTGATGCCGATGATCAACGAGGCGATCTTCTGCCTGCAGGAGGGCGTCGCCGCGCGTGAGGCCATCGACACCGTCATGCAGCTCGGGATGGCGCATCCCATGGGGCCGCTGACGCTCGCTGATTTCATCGGGCTCGATGTCTGCCTGCACATCATGAACGTGCTGCACGAGGGCCTCGGCGATCCGAAGTACCGGCCTTGTCCGCTTCTCAAGCGCATGGTCGCGGCCGGCCATCTCGGTCGCAAGAGCGGCCGCGGGTTCTACGACTACACGCAGGACGGGGCGCGCTGACGCGCGTGCCGTGCTCACGCTCCGGGACGCGCAGCGTGCAACCCGTCGATATCGATATCCAAGACCACATCGCCCACGTCCGTTTCGGCGATCCGGCGCAGCGCAACGTGCTGACGGTACCGCTCCTCGAAGCGCTGGTGCAGGCGTTGGAGCGCGTCACGGAGTCGGACGGACGCGTCGCCGTTCTGCGCGGGCGCGGGGACACCTGGAGCGCGGGCTACGACGTCGGTGCCATTCCCGCTGACATCTTCGCCGACGAGCCGGACGTCGTGGCGGCGCATCCGTTCGAGCGCTGCATGGCCGCGGTGCGCGACTGTCCCTTGCCGCTCGTCGCTGCGGTGCAGGGCGACGTCTTCGGCGGCGCACTCGAGCTGGCCGCGTCGTGCGATCTCGTCGTCGCGCACGCGCAGACGCGCTTCGGTCTCACACCTGCCCGGCTCGGGCTCGTCTACAGCCACACCGGACTGCGCACGCTCCTGCGTCGCGTGGGCTCGGCGCACGCGCGCATGCTGGTGTTCACGGCGGAAAGCGTGGAAGCGGACGAGGCCGCGCGCATGGGGCTGGCCAACGAGGTGGTGCCGGCCGCGGAGTTCGAAGCCCGCGTCGAGGCGCGCGCGCGTCAGATTGCAGCGAGCGCGCCGCTGTCGGTGCGCGGGATGAAACGTATCCTCCGCCTGCTGGAGCGCGGACACGATCTGAACGAGGCTGAGCTGCGCGACATCCTGGCCCTGCGCCAGCGCTCCTATGCGAGCGACGACTTTCGCGAGGGTCAGGCGGCCTTCCGCGAGAAGCGCCCGCCTCGCTTCCGCGGCACCTGATCACGTCCCGGAGCGAGCGCGCCGCACCCACGCGTCCGACGCTCCGCGTGCCATACCGTCCGGAACCGGCCGCGTGTGGTCACTCCCGCTGCAGGGGTGACCGCGTGGGTCGTGCTGCGCGACCGTTCATGCCCGGGACTCTCGCTGCGGGAAGGGCTCAGAACCGCGGGCTCACGCGTTGCGCAAGGGAACGCCCACCGTGAAGCGCATCTGGACCATCGGTCACTCGACGCGCGACTGGGGCGCGTTCGCCGACCTGCTTCGCCATCATGGGATCGCGCAGCTGGGGCCGACGTGCGCTCCTATCCTGGTTCACGACGCCATCCCCACTTCGCACGCGCGGCGCTCGAGGCGGCGCTGCCGGAGAACGGGATCGCCTACCGCTGGATGCGTGCGCTCGGAGGCCGACGCCGGCCCGACCCCGACTCGACCGCCAACGCGGCCTGGCGCGTCGAGGCGTTCCGAGCCTACGCGGACTACATGGCCACGGATGCGTTCCGTGCGGCGCTGGCGGAGCTGGAAGCGTGGGCGAGCGCGGCATCCACGGCGTACATGTGCGCCGAGGCGATCCATTCTCGCTGTCACCGCTGGCTGATCTCCGACGCGCTCGTCGCACGCGGCTGGTCGGTGCTCCACATGCGTGACGAGCGCGCGCCCGCGGAGCACGTGCTCACCGACTTCGCGCGGGTCGACTCGCGCCGTCAGCTGACCTATCCCGGCCAGGGAACGCTGCCTCTCGAGGACGCAGGCGACGCCTGAGCCCGACGCGGCGCGCCGGCTGTCGGACGCCGCGCCTGGAGATGGCGTGGGAACGCGTTCAGGAAGCGCTCGAGGCGGCGACGGCCGCATCCTTCGACTGCAGCTCGAGGGCGACGACCGGGCAGAAGCGCACGCACAGGTCACAGCCGATGCAGTCGTCGTCCTGGCACTCGAGCGTCAGCGCCTGCATGTGCAGCGCCTCGGTGGGACAGATCGAAACGCAGCCGGCGCATTGCACGCAGGTGCCATGATCGATCTCGATGTGATACTGGCCACGACGCTTTCCACCAATGCGTTTCGATCGCAACGGTTCCACCTCACCACAACATGCGCGCGGCCTTGAGCATCAGCTTCGGATGCTCGAGCATCGCACTGCGAAAGATCCCCGTGTAATCGACGTTCTTGCGGTCGACGCCCGAGACGATCGTCCGCAAGGAGTCAACGGCCCAGTCGATCTCGGAGTCGTCGAAAGTGAAGTACAGCTTGCGCAAGCGGAAGAACATGTCGTTGGTGCGTCCAACCCGCTTGCGCCAGCGTTTCGGATACTCGCGCAGCGCGCGCTCGGTCAGGTCTCCCTCGCGCAACGCGGCGCCGAGCGCGATGCCCGCTTCCTCCGCCGACTCCAGCGCGTTCATGATGCCGCCGCCCGAGAACGGGTTGTTCGTGTGTCCGGACTCGCCGACGAGCGCGGCGCCGTCGGCCACCATCGACTTGAGGCTGCGCGCCCCCGAGACCCCCCCCGCCATGACGCCGAGGATGCGGCTCTTCGGGAACCGGCCCTGCATGAAGTCGTCCAGGTACGCGCGCGCGGGGCGCCGCAGCTTGGGGGTGACGTGCATGCCCAGGCCGACGTTGGCGGTGCCGTTGTCCTTGGGGAAGACCCACGCGTAGCCGCCGGGTGCCACATCGTGTCCGGCGTACAGGTCGATATAGCGCTTCCCCGCGGGGACCTCGTCGATGAGGTACTGCAGCGCGGAGTGCACGTCGCCCACCGGAAACGCCTTGCGCAGGCCCAACCACTGGCCGACCAGGGACTCGACGCCGTCGGCGCCGATCACCAGCCGCGCGCGCATTGCGAAGGCGCTGCCGCCCTCGCGCAGGTTGCGCCCGTACACCGTGCGGTGCCCGTCCTCGAAGGCGGACAGGCCGTCGATCTGCAGGCCCGTGTGCAGCTCGACGCCGGCGTCGACGGCTTGACGCGCGAGCGCCTGATCGAACTTGTCACGGTGCAGCTGTGTGCCGACGCCAGGCATGTCGCGCTCGACGTAGCGGTTGGAGGGTCCGAACAGGCGCGCGCCGTTGATGGGGCCGGCGATCCACGCGTCGTCCAGCGGCAGGAAGTGTTCGAGCTCCTCGAAGCTGCCGGCAGCCTCGCCGCAGCGCACCGGGACGCCGACCTCGGGACGCTTCTCGGCCATGACGACGTTGAAGCCTTGGCGTGCCAGGGCGTAGGAGATGTACGAGCCCGCCGGACCGGCACCCACCACGAAGACATCGACATCACGCACGCGTGCAACCTCCCACACGAAAAGCAGCTTCCTTGCTTAGCGATCGGTGGAGGACCTGGCAAGCTTTTTCTGGAATCCGCCCGACCCTGCCGCGATCCGTACGACGGGCGCTGCACGATTCTGCGCTCCGCCCGTTGACATGCGCCGCCCGGCGCCCGACCTTCGTGTACTTCGGGATGCCATTCCCCCCGAAGGCGCCGTCGCCCGACGTCGCTGCCATCCCAATCGAAAGAACGCTTTGGCCGCTGCAGGCCACGCTTGCACCGTCTTTGGACGCGGTGCGCGCTGCACCGCGAGGAAGGGAAGACCATGTTTGCCAAACGATGGATCACGGCTCTGGCAACGACGATGCTCGGTACGACCACGAACGCCGCAATGGCGGCCGCCCCGAGCGCGGCGACGTCCTCGGTGACCGCGACGTTCGCGCAGACCTACACCGGCTGCTACATGACGGGTCAGCCCAAGCGGCACGTGACGATCGCGCCGGGCGGTGCGGAAACGCTGGCGTCCGCGGGGATCACCATCGACGTCGTCGTGCGCGATGCGGCGGGCAATCCGTGCGTGGGGATTCCGGCCTCGGACATCTACGTGGACCATCCGAACGTCACGTGGTGCGCGGGCGGCAACACCGCCGACGCGCCCACGGATGCGAACGGATTCACATCTTTCTCGGGTTATCTTTGCGGCGGCGGCTGCGCCGACCAGCTGACCGTCTATGTCGGCAACCTCGCGCTCGGCGTGGTCGACGTGGCGATCAACAGCCCCGACTTCGCACATCTGGGCACGTCGCCCGGCTTCATCGATGCCGCCGATCTTGCCTTCTTCGCCTCGGTCTTTCCGGCGAGCACGTGCGGGGCCGGCTTCGGCACCTACAGCATCTGCTACGACTTCAACGAGGACGGAAGCGTCGACGCAAGCGATTGGGCGTTCTTCGCCGCGTACTTCGCGCGCAGCTGCAACATGGCGAACGGCTGTCCTTGAGAATTCAAGCGCCCGCTCGTGCGGCAGTTCTGGAGGTCCGTGCGAGGCTCGAGCCGGTTGGCGACGAAACCCGATGCCGCGTTTCCGCCCTGCGCTCGAGCTTCGCAGCGGGCCGCGCCGTCAGCCCGACGGCGCGTCGGCTTCGATGGCGACGAGCGGAGCGCCGGACTCGACGGGTTCGCGCACGCGCGCGCGCACCTCGCGCACGGTGCCGGCCA
>JBFJHN010000310.1:0-4657 GCA_041613275.1 Candidatus Krumholzibacteriia bacterium
GTTCGAGGGTGCGTTCACCGTCGACGGGGATCACAGCGTCCAGCTCGTCGACACGGGAACCACGCCGGAGACGATCGAATTCGATCAACAGGACGAAGTGCGTTACCCCGAAACGCTGCGTTTCGGTTTCCAGTATCGGCCGCAGAACGTGCTGGCGACCGTGTTCTCGGTGGAGGCGGTGCACCGCTTCTGGGAGAACCTCGAGGACGACTTCCGGACCGAGGCGTTCGCCGATACCTTCGCGCTGCGCGACACCTGGGACTTCCGCCTGGGTCTGGAGCACGTGTTCTACAACGGCCTTCCCGTGCGCTTCGGCTTCCGTTACCTGGAGAACTACGAGGACTCGGAGTCCGAGCGCACCATCTTCTCCGCTGGTGTCGGGTACCTCCTGGAGGGGTTCCAGTTCGACGTCACCGGGCGGTACCATCGTCAGACGAGCCGGCAGCCGTTCCTGTTCGACCCGTCGTTCACCGACGGAGGGGACACCTTCCCCGCACCGGAGACGGACACGAAGGTCGAAGACAGCATCGTGGAGCTGATCTTCGCGGTCTCACGCTCGTTCTGAGACCACCTGCCGGAAACCCCGAGCCTTCCGAGGGGTTCAAGAGGATGACGATGATCTGGACTCTGCATGGCAAGAAGCTGTTTCTGCCGGCGCTCGTGCGCATGGCGCTGGTGTGCCTGGCGCTCGCGTGGCAGGGAAGCGGCTGCTCGAGCAAGAGCGGCATGGTCGAGCCCGATCCCGATGTCCTGCCTCCGCCGCTTCCGGCGGGGGTGACGGTCGTGGGCAACGTCGTCAGCTGGAGCAGCGACACGGAGTCGCGCGGCAGCGTGCGCTACGGTTTTGCCGCCGATGCGCTCGACCACATGGCGTATCCAGCGTCGAAGGATCGCGCGGATCGTGCGCTCACGCTGACACACGCGGTGCCGCTCCTCGACGTAAGGGCCGGTCAGACCGTCTTCGTTCAGGTGGTCAACGATGCGCCCGGGCGCGAGACGGGGACCTCCGAGATCGGCGCATTCGTGGCCACTCAGGCATCACCGACCGCGCTTCTGACCTCGACGATGATCCACATCGGCTTTGGCGATTGCCATCTGATCACCATGCCCAACGGCACGCGCTTGATGATCGACGGCGGCGAGCGCGATGCCGAGGTCTCCGTCCGCACCTACATGCAGCAGCGCGGTGTGAGCCGCGTCGACGCCATGTTGGCCACGCACGTGCACATCGATCACTTGGGCAGCTTCGTGGGTGAGTTCTTCACCAGCGACGACGGCGTTCTCACGCTGCTGCGCCCACAGACGTTCTTCGACTCGCCAACCAAATCGTTCAACCGCGACGCGTACTTCGAGGCCATCGCGACGACGAACGCGGCAAGCATCCAGAGGCTGGCGTTGACGCGGGGGCAGTCCTCCGACGACACGCCGGCGCTGGCGTTCGACCCCAGCGTTCGGGTGCTCGTGCTGTCGAGCGGCACGCCTGAGGGGTACACGTCGTCGGGTCACGACAACACCGACATCAACAACGACTCCATCGTGCTCAAGTTCAGCTATGGGGACGTCGACTTCATCATCGGGGGCGACGCGGAGCAGGGCGCGGAGGCCAGCATGTTGCGCGCTTTCCCGCCGGAAGAGCTCGAAGTGGAGTACTACAAGGCACACCACCACGGTCTGCCGGACGCCAGCTCGGCCACCTGGGTGACCACGTTACGCCCGCGCGTGTGCTTCGTTCCGAACACGCAGGCGGTTTGGAGCGGCGACCTGGCGGGAGCGATTTCCAGCACGACCCGCAGCGTGCGCGCTCTGGGGGCGCACGTGTACGCCATCGACGATGCGGAAAGCCTCGATCGCCCGCGCGGCAGCGGCGTGCAGTACAACGTGACGTTCGCCACCGACGGCGTGAGCTACGAAGTGCGACTGGAGCAGGCGACGCAGCCGACGCCACGCAAGCTCGCGCAGGAGTCCGCATGCATGCGTGAGGCGCGTACCGCGCACGAACCAACACACATCCAAGGCTTCTAGCCGACAGCGGAGGCACGCAAGATGAAGAACTCGAACCCACGCGCGCTCGTGTTGACGATCGCGGTGCTTGCGTGGATGGCATCCGCGTGGAGCGTGCCGCCCGCTGTGGCGCAGGCAGACGGCGTGATCCGCGTCCATCTCGTGTGGACCAACGACGTGCATGGTCACGTGGCGCCCGAGGGCGCCACGTTCATGAACCCGAACTTTCCGCCGCCGCTGGGCGGCGGCGCGTCGGCCGCCGCGTACGTGGATCAACTGCGCAAGCGCGTGGCGAAACACCCCAACGAAACGGTCATTCTGGTCGACGCCGGCGACACCTGGCAGGGCGCACCCGTGGGCACGCTCACCGAGGGCGTGGTCATGGAGTCGTACTTCGACGCGCTCGACTACGACGTCGTCGTGCCGGGCAACCACGAGTTCGACAAGGGCAAGGACGTCGCCATCCGCATGTCCAACGCCATGAAGCGCAAGTTCGTCTGCGCCAACATCTACAAGGCGGGAACGAACGAGCTCGTCGACTGGGTCGACCCCTACCGCATCGTCGAACGCGCCGGCATCCGGATCGGCATCATCGGTGCCAACACGCCGGGCACCTCGGAGATGGCCTTCGCCGAGAACATCTCGGGGCTCGATTTCGGCCCCATCGTGCCGGCCGTCGAGAAGTATCGCGACATCCTGTACGAAAAGGAAAAGGTGGACGTCGTGTTCCTCGTGGTCCACGAGGGATTGCCGTTCGACGCCGAAGCCACGTGGAAGCGGTTGCTGGAGCGAAAGGCTGAGGGCGAAGACATCCGCGAGAACATTCGCGGCGCCATGGATCTGGCGCACGTGCTCGAAGGCGTGCCGGTCATCGCCGCCGGTCATACGCATCGCGGCTATCGCGAGCCGTGGATCGATCCGGTGACGCACACAATGGTGCTCGAGACCTTCGGCAACGGCTCGTCGATGGGCCACGTCATCCTGAAGTTCGACGCCAAGACCAAGGTGCTGATGGGGTACGAGAGACCGCGCCGTGACGGCGTGCTGGTCACTTTGTTCGAGGACGAATGGTGGCCGGACGACGAAATGCGCGCCAAGTTGAAGCCGTTCATCGACCAGGTGCGTCAGGGTCTCGAGGTGCGTGTGGGGAGCTCGCGCACCGAGCTGACGCGGCGCGGCGGCGGCAACAGCCCCATGGGCAACTTCATCACCGAAGCCATGCGCGTGGCCTTCGACGCCGACGTGGCGTTCACGAACACGGGTGGGCTGCGCACCGACCTTCCCGCGGGCGACATCACCGTGGGTGACGTGCTGCGCGTCCTGCCGTTCGGCAACGCGCTCGTTGTCGTGGAGATGGACGGACGCACGCTGCGACGCATCTTCGAGCGCAAGAGCCCGCGCGGCAGCAGCGGCGTGGCGCAGAGCGGCGCCGAGATCGTCGTGGATCCGGACGCCGACGAGGGTCGCCGCGTGCTGGCCCTGACCATCCGCGGCGAGCCCGTGCAGCCGGATCGCGTCTATCGCGTCGTCACCACGGACTATCTGATGGAAGGCAACAGCGGGCTCGACTTCCTGGCCGAGATTTCGCCCGACAAGCTCAACTACACGCAGGTGCTCACACGCGACGCGGTCACCCGTTACCTGCAGCAGAACTCTCCCGTCCGGCCGCGTCGCGACGACCGCTGGACGGAACGCCCCGGCGGACCGGTGGCGTCGTATCTGACCGGTTGGACGCTTCCGTGACGCGTGTCCAACGAGGCTTCGATCTCCGCAATGAAACACGGGAGGCTGGCATGCGCGCAGCGACGACGTCGTTCCTTGCATTGACCCTGATCACGCTCGCGGCCGTTGCCGCAGCCGAAACGGCATCCGAGCGCCTGGCGCAGCTGGGCGACGCCTACTGGGAAGGCGAGCTGCGCGCGAACCCGGTGCAGGCCACGGCTCTGGGCGACCGCAGGTACGATCACCTGCTCTCCGACAACAGCGACGCGGGGCGCGCGCGCGAACGCACCCGTTTGAAGAAGCTGCGCGGGGACGTCTCCGCCATCGCGGCATCGGAGCTGCCGCCCGAAGAACGCGTGACGCACTCCACGTTGCTCGAGGTGATCGATTCGGACCTTGCGGTTCTCGATTGCAACTTCCACGACTGGATCGTCGATCCGTTGGGTGGCCCGCAGGTGTCGCTGCAGAACGTCCCGTCGATGCACTCGGTGGAGACGCCCAAGCAGGCGCGCGCCATGGTGAAGCGCTGGCAGGCGATGGGTTCGTACATCGACCAGCACACGGCCAACGTGCGCGCCGGGTTGGCGCGCAAACGCGTCATGCCACGTAAGCACGTCGAGCGCGTTCTCGAGCAGCTGGACGAGCAGTTGGCCAAGAACTTGACCGACTGGGCGCTGTTGTCGCCGATCAAGAAGGAGCGTCCCACCTGGTCGGACTCGGACAAGAAGACTTTCACGAAGGACATGCGCGCAGCGGTGGCCGAGGGCGTGCGGCCGGCGCTCGAACGCTACCGGGACTTCCTGCGCAACGAGGTGCTGCCGGTCGCGCGGCCGCAGGAGCGCGTCGGCGTCAAGTTCGTGCCCGGCGGGCCCGCGTGCTACACGGCAATGATTCGCCGCCACACGTCGCTCAACCTGGGCGCCGAGCAGATCCA
>JBFJHN010000311.1:0-4649 GCA_041613275.1 Candidatus Krumholzibacteriia bacterium
GTTGGCCGGCCCGCGCCAGACGTTTGCACTGCGCGGTCGCTGGTCGACGTTGGCCGGCCCGCGCCAGACGTTTGCACCGCCGGCGCGATAGAAGGATGAACACGATGTTTCAGTAGCGAGGGATGCTCGGGTCGATCGTCTCGGACCACGAGTCGATGCCACCGCGCAGACTGCGCACCTTGAAGCCGCGCTGGGCCAGCACCATGGTCGCCCGGAGACTACGCACGCCGTGGTGGCAGTACAGGACGTGCTCCTTGTCGGGGTCGAGATCCTCGAGTCGGTTGCCGAGCTGCGACAATGGCAGGTTGGTCGCCACGTCGAGGTGCCCCATCTGGTACTCCCACGGCTCGCGGACATCGACGACGACGAGATCTCGGCCCTCGTCCAGCGCAGACTTGAGCTCGTGCGGGTCCAGTTCGAACGACATCGTCGGGCTCCCTCCGAACGGGGTGAAGTTTCAGTCGAGCGCGTCGAGCAGTCGCTGCACGCGATCGTGCAGATCATCGGGTGAACCGTGGATGCGGATCTTCTTGTCGTGTGATCCCGCGCCCGAGGCGATCTCGACCGCGTGGCGGGGGACCCCGAGAGCATCGGCAAGCAGACCGATCAGCTCGTCGTTGGCGCGACCGCGTTCGGGGGCCGCCCGGACTGCGACTTTGATGCCGTCTCCGTGACGTCCCAGAATCCCCGCCTGGCGCGCGCGTGGCTTGACGCGCACGGCCAACAGGGCGTGGTCCGCCCGGCCCGTCACGTGGCGCCCACGGTGGCGGACGACGCCATGGCCGGATTGGGTGCGCGCGTGACCCGCACCGCGACCGACTTGAACACCGGGGTACGCGAGCTGGGATCGATCGTGCGCGGCACCAGCACGTTCGCCTCGGGGTAGTACACCGCCAGGTTGCCGCGACGGATGGGCGCGAAGAAGACCCGTACCGGGCCGTAGGTGCCCGCGTCGGACTCCAGCATCACAGGCTCGTCGGCCGCGAAGCCCATCGCGGCCGCGTCGTCCGCGTGCATCAGCACGACGTCGCGGCCATCGGTGCCGCGGTAGATGTCTTCGTACTCGTAGATGACGGTGTTGAACTGACCCTCGGAGCGCATCGTCATCAGACGCAGCTCGCTGTCGCGCAACGGGAATTCGGGCACCGGCGTGACGTGGAAGTGCGCGCGCCCGTCCGCGGTGGCGAATCGAGGCTCGTGACGAATGCGACCGTCGATGGTGAACTCGCGCCGCGTGGTGTCGATCTCGCCCATCTTGCCGAAACCGGGAACCACGCGCGCCATCTCACGCCGCAGCGTCGCGTGATCCTTCCAGCGTTCCCAGTCGATGGGCTCGCGCGGCAGGACGCGCGCTGCGAGCGAGGCGACGATGTCGACCTCGCTTCGCATCTCGGCCGACACCGGAACGGCGCCGCCCTCGGACAGACGCACGTAGTTGAACATGCTCTCCTGGGTCGTCGCCTGGCTTTCCTCGTCGCGGGTGCGTGCCGGTAGGATGAGCGTCGTCTTGCCGCGCCCGTGGAAGTGCCCGGGGTTGAGCTTCGTCGAGATGTACACCGCGGTGCCGACGCTCTGCATGCAGCGCGCGGCCCACGGCGGGTCGGGCGAGGCGCTGAACAGGTTGCCGCCTAGATAGATCGCCGTATCCACCTTGCCGGCGCCCATCGCTTCGAGGCTCTCGAACGTGTCCAAGCCGCGCTCCTTGGGGAGCTGGATGCCGTACGCGTTCTGCAGCGCCTGCGCGAACGCCTCCTTGAGCGCGGGCGTCACGCCCACGCTGCCCACGCCCTGCACGTTCGAGTGGCCGCGGATGGGCAGAAGTCCCGCGTTCGGCCGGCCCAGCATGCCGCGCATCATGGCGAGGTTGGTGATGGCGAGAACGTTCTGCACGCCGTGGACGTGCTGCGTCACGCCCATCGCCCACAGGAACATGGCGCGCTCGGCGCGCGCGTAGCGCTCGCCGACGTCGTGCATGACCTCGCGCCGCACGCCGCTCGCCGTCTCGAGGTCGTCCCAGCGCGCTTCTTCCAGATCGCGCGCCACCGCCTCGAACCCCGTGGTGGAGTTGGTGATGAAGTCGCGATCCAGGGCATCGCGCTGCAGCAGATGCTTGGCCACACCCTTGAGAAACGCGATGTCGCCGCCGATGTGCGGCTGGACGTAGACATCCGAAACCTGCGAGCCGAAGAGCATGCTTCCCAGGCGCGACGGTATGCGGAAACGTACCAAACCGAGCTCGCGCAGCGGGTTGACGATGACCACGCTGCCGCCGCGCTTGCGGATGTCGACGAGACGCGTGATCAGGCGTGGATGGTTCGAGGCGGGATTGGCGCCGACGACGAGCGCGAAGTCGGCGTGCTCGAGGTCGTCGTGGGTCACGGTGGCCGTGCCGCTGCCCACCGCCATGCCCAGACCGACGCCCGACGCCTGATGACAGTAGTACGAGCAGTTGCTGATGTTGTTCGTCCCATACACACGCGCAAAGCATTGCAGAAGATAGGCCGCTTCGTTGCTGCTTCGGCCGGAGGAGTAGAACACGCTGCGCTGCGGGGGCGTCGCGCGCAGCGCATCGCCGGCACGCTGCAGCGCTTCTTTCCAGCTGATCCGGCGCCAGTGGCGCGCGCCCTCCTCGTACAGCATGGGGAAGCCGATGCGACCGGCGTCTTCGAGCTGCTTGTGATCCCAGCGAAGCAGCTCGGCGTGGCTGTGTTCGTCCAGGAACTCCGCCGGGATCGGGGGCATCATGTCGGCCGCTTGGGCCTGGAACGACTTCTTGCACACCTCGAGCGCGTTGCCGCCGCTCTCGTTACGCATCCCGCCGAGTTGCCCACCCATGCCCACGGCGCATGTCTTGCACGCGTTGCGCGCACGCATCCGTTTGTAGAAGTTCAGGATGCCGCCCGACTCGCGCGCCTTGCGCAACGAGTATCGAAGCGCCGCCCAGCCGCCACCGCTGCGCATCCGATCGCCCTCCCGGTGTTCTTTTTTCGCAAGCGCGGGATCGTGCGCTCGTTGCGAGCTCGCGGTCGCGCTGCGCTCCTTGGAGCTCGCGCAGTATACCAAGCGTGTTCGAGGCGCGCCGTGGCACCGCACGGGCCGACGCGTCGCGCGCCCTACGAGGCGTTCAGCGTCGCCAGGCGCTCGACATAAGTGCGCGTCACCTGTTTGCGCGACAGCAGACCCTCGAACCTGCGCGCGTCGGGGCTCCACACCACGATCTCTTCGAGGTCGACACCCGAGAGCACGCGCAGCGCATCGGCCAGATCCGTGTGCGGCGTCACCTGCGGGAAGTCCGTCACCATGAGATCCCGTGCGATCAACAGGTCCGGAGGCAGATGCTCGTTCAGGACGCGCCGCATCTGGTCCAGAGAGAGCACCCCGACGAGGGCGCCGTCCTGGTCGACCACGGGGAAGGTCGTCTGATCCGTGGTGGCGATGGTTCGGAGAACGCTCTGCAACGATTCTCCTTCGTGCAGGACGCGCACGCGCGCATCGCGTTGCAACACCTCGTCCACCCGGATGCCGCGCAGCACGTCGATCGCGAAGCGTCCCTGGTGCGCAGGTGAATCGATACGCGTCGGCACCTGATGCGCGTACAGGCTGAGCTTGCGCGACATGGCAAACGTCAGCACGCACACCCACATCGAGGGCAGAAGTAGCGAGTAGCTGCCCGTGATCTCGCTGACCATCACGAGAGTGGAGATCGGCGTGTTGGCGATGCCGGAGAAGAAGCCCGCCATCCCGACGATCACGAACGCTGCGGGTTGCTGAACGACGTTGGGGAAGGCGCTGTGCAGAACCAGTCCCACCGCGCCGCCCACGCAGCCGCCGATCACCATCGAGGGGCCGAAGACGCCCGCGCTTCCCCCCGAACCAATGCTGAACGAGGTCGTGAGGATCTTGCCCAGGGCGATGAGCGCCAGCAAGCCGGCACCCACCGACAGTGTGGCCGGTGCGTCCAGCGCCGCCTGGATGACGCCGTACCCGAACGCGAGAACCGACAGCGATTCCTCGCGCTGCGTGGCGAGCAGCAGTCCCACGCCCAGCAGGCCGGTGAGCAGCCCGCCGACGGCGGGCTTGAGCGCGCGCGGCGCGCGCCAGCGCTCGAACCAGCGGTGCACGCCGTAGAACGTGCGCACGTACACGAACCCATACGCCACCAGCACGAGCGCCAGAACGAAGTACGCCACCAGCTCGAGCGGATGCGTGAACGCCAGCTCGGGCGTCTCGAACAACGTTCCGGTGCCGTGGAAGAGCGTGAAGGTGCAGTAGGCGATGATCGAGGCGATGCATGCCGGAATCATCACGGTCGCTTCGAACTCGGCCGAGCTGTAGAGGATCTCCGACGCGAACAGCGCGCCGGCCAGCGGCGCGCGGAAGATGCTGCCGATGCCGGCGCCGATTCCCGCCGCCAACAGGATGCGCCGGTCGTCGTTCGAAAGCCGCAGGCGTGTGGCGACCCACGAGCCGAAGCCGGCGCCGGCCTGCGCGATGGGTCCCTCGCGTCCGCCGGAGCCTCCGGATCCCAACGTGATTGCCGAGGCGAGGATCTTGACCAGCGGCACCAGCGGCCGAATGTAGCCGCCGCGCTGGTGGTAGGCGTCGATGGCAGCATCGGTGCCGTGCCCCGCCGCCTCGGGCGCGGCGTA
>JBFJHN010000312.1:0-4645 GCA_041613275.1 Candidatus Krumholzibacteriia bacterium
CCGCGCCGAGAGAGGCGAGGTAGGGATTGAGCAAGCCCGAGCTTCTGCTGATCACGCCACCGTACCACTGCGGAGTCGTCGAGGTGGCCGGCCGCTGGCTGCCGCTGAACCTGCTCTACGTCGCCTCGGCGGCGCGTGCCGCCGGTGTCGAGCCGGTGCTGTACGACGCGATGAGCCTGTTCGTCGGCTGGGAGGAGGTGCGTGCCGAGCTGCGCCGACGCCGCCCTCGTTTCGTGGGGTTCAGTGGTGCCGGTGTGGTACGCGCGCGCCCGTACGGACGCACGCGCATTCCGCCGAAGCGGGTCTCAGGACTGACCGTCCCAGTTCGGCTGGATGGTGATGAACTGCGTACGCCCGCTGCGACGCACGAAGAACACGAGCTTGCGTTTCTCCTTCTGGACCGCCGCGGCGAGGACAGCCTTCATGTCGTCGGGCGTGGCGATGATGCGGTCGTCGACACGCTGGACGATGTCGCCGGACTGCACGCCACCGACGCCGGCCCAGCCACCCTCCTCGACGCGACTGACCAGCACGCCCTTGAACTCCGGCTCGAGGTCGAAGAAGCGGTAGTCGGCGAAGACCAGCTCGCGCACGGTGAGCTCGAATTCCGGGCTGCGATACTGCTCGGCATCCAAGCGCGACTTCGGCGCCCCGACCAGCGTCACCTGGAGCTCACGTGGCTCGCCGTCGCGCACGACGCCAAGATCCAGCTCGGCCCCCACGCCCGACGAGCCCACCAGCTCGACGAAAATCGGCACGTGGTCCTCGCGCGTCACCGGAATCGGCATGCCGTCGAGACGCACGATCACGTCGCCGACCTGCAGCCCCGCCGCGTGCGCTGGCGAGCCTTCGATCACCGAGTTCACGACGATGCCGCTGCGCTCGCGCAATCCCCAGTACTCGGCCATGTCGGGCGTGAGCGCCTGCAGGGTGATTCCCAGCCACGCGCGCCGGCTCTCGCCCTTGAGCGGCGGATCGTCGATCAGCGGCTGCAGCGTCTCCGCGGTGAGGATGATGCCGTAGTAGGCCACCTCGCTTCCGCCCAGGCCCTGGGCGAAGGCGGGCCCGGAGCCGCCGAGCTCGGTGAGGATGCCCACCGCCTTGCCACGCGCCGTGAACACGGGGGCCCCGAGCGCGTCTTCGGTGGGGATGTCGGTGACGAAGAACGGCTTCGGCTTGCGCACGTGCGCGACCACGCGCCCGGTATGCACGCGCACCATGGGCTCGAGGTTCTCGGGCAGCAATCCGAGAACGTTCACTTCGTCGCCCACGCGCAGCTTGGGACGGGCTTCGAACTCCAACGGACGCACACCCTTGGGAAGCGGCGCCTCCAGACGGACGAACGCCAGGTTGGCGAACTCATCTCGCCCGACGTAGGTCGCCGTAAGCTCGGCACCGTTGGCGAAGTGCACGCGGAACGTGTGCGGCTGCGATCCGGTCGTTGAAGAGGTCACGGCGTCGCCGTTGAACATGACAAGATCCGAAGCCACGAGCACGCCGATCTCGCGTCCCTCGATCTCGCGAACCTGGCGCATGATGTGGGTCTCGATGAAGTACGTCACCGCCACGACCGAGCCGCCGTGACGGTCGTAGACCTCCCGCGGGCTCGCGAGGGCCGACGTTGCGAGCGCGACACCAACGGCGGCGGCCACGAGCGCCCGCCTGCTTCTGCGTTCCATGCGAGGCTCCATCTCAACCTTCCCCGTTGGTGAGCTTCAGCAGAACGAAGCGCGTCGAGTCACGCCGATCCACGGTCAGCATGATCCGCGACGCTCCGCCTTCCACGTGTTCGTCGTAGAGCCTGCGGAAGGAATCGAGGTTGGCGACGGGCTCGTCGCCGATGAAACGCACGATGTCGAGCGGCGACAACCCCGCCGCTTCTGCGGGTCCGCCGGACTTGACGCCCGCCACGAGCACCCCGCTCGTGCTCTCCAGACGACGCTCGAGAGCCATCTGCTTGGTGATGCTGCGCACCGCGAAGCCCCACTCGCGCACCTCGAAATCGACCCCGCTCGAGCGGCCGTACGCGTGGGTCTCGAGCTGGACCGTGCGCACGCGGCCCTGTCGCTGGTACTCCAGCTCGATCGTGCGCCCGACGTCGAGAGACGCGATCGAGTTGTAGAAGCCGGGAATTTCTTCGTAGAAACGCGCCGAAACCTCGCGGCCGTCAACCGTGAGGAGAAGGTCGCCGGCTCGCAAGCCCGCCGTTTCAGCCGGCGAATCCGGCTCGACGCCGCTCACCAGAACACCGCCCGCATGCGCATCGAAGAACTCCTCGAGCTCCTGGAGCGGCTGCACCTCGACGCCGATCCACGAGCGCTCGACGCGCCCCGCGGCAATGAGGTCCTCGACGACGGCCTTGGCGACGTTCGCGGGAATCGAGAAGCCCAGGTTGTTGGCCAGCATGAAGGCGCGGGTGTTGATGCCGATGACGCGCCCGCGCAGATCGACCAACGGTCCGCCGCTGTTCCCGGGGTTGATGGCCGCGTCGGTCTGGATCCACGTGTTGAAGATCCCGGTACGCTCCCCTGTCGGCAAACGAAACTCGCTGGACAGGTAGCGCTCGGTCGTGCTGATGACCCCGAAACTCAGTGAGCGCGACAACGCGAACGGGCTCCCCAGAGCCATCACGAGCTGGCCGGTCTGCAGCGCGTCCGAGTCGCCGAAGGCGGCCGCCGGGGGGCGCTTCCCCTCGTACTCCGAGTAATCGAGCTTGAGGACCGCGAGGTCGGTGAGCGGGTCGCCTCCGATGAGCTCGGCGCGGACCCGCTCCTTGTTCCACAGCGTGCAGATGACGTGTTCGGACTGCCCCGCCACGTGGTAGTTGGTAACGACGTAGCCCTCCGATCGAACCACGACGCCACTGCCGGTCACGCGCTGCTTCTCCTTGGTGCCCGAGCTGAAGTCACGCACCACGGGCTGGACGTTCACCAGCGCCGGCAGCACCCTGTCCCGCGCTTCGAAGATACGGCGCTGCAGCTCGACGCCCCCCGAGGCCTGGAGCGCCTCCTGGCGTTGAGCGAGCGTCGGCGACGCGAGCATCGCGCCGCCCAACACGCACGCTGTCCAGACGCGTGCGCGCGAAACGGCCGAGGCCGATCGACTCCGTTGCACCCTGAGCATCCCTTCGGAAACGGCGCGTCGAACGGACTGCGCCTTTGTGGCGTCCATCCTCTGCAGGCGAGGCGAGGGGCGATTATACAGACGCGACGTCCCGACTCCCATGGACGAAGCGCGGCGTTCCGAACGCGTCTCCAAGAACAACAACTCGAGTCGGTTTGCAGTTCCCGGGCCGCTTCGGTCGTCCGCAGCGCGGCCACGGGGACGTGCGGTTGACCGCGTCCGGAGCGCTTGCTAGCGTCCGCGCGTGGGAAACCGTCGCGCCGTCGCTCGCAGCAAGGCCTCTTCCGCGTCTTGCGCCCTCCTGGGCCTGGCGCTCCTGGGCGCCTGTGCGCCCAGTCCGCGCCCTCCCTCTTCGAGTGACGGCACCGGCAACCTGCGCTTCTACGACCCGGCGCTGGCGTGCGACGGCGACGGCCACGTCTACGTGGCGAGCGCGGAGCGCTTTCCCACGCACACGCAGATCCTCGTCTCGAGCTCCGAGCGCTACGGCGAATCCTGGAACGCCGGCTTCCACTATCTGAACAGCAGCCGTGACGGGGACCGCGGCCGCCCCCAGCTGGCCGTCGGCGGCGTGGGCGAGGTGTACGCTCTTTGGGAAGACACGCGCCATGGCCGCATCGAGCTCTACTTCAACCGCAGCCTCGACGCCGGCGCCACGTGGATGGGCGAAGACGTGCGCATCGACGACGAGCGCGGCGCGGTGACGCGCGTCGGCGACCCGGCGCTGTGCGCCGACCCACGCGGCAACGTTTACGTCGTGTGGCGCGACGACCGCGAGGGCTTCCCTGCCTACTACGCCAACCGCTCGCGGGACCGCGGCTCGACGTGGCGCAGCGATCCCGTGCGCATCACCGGCGTGACGTCGCACCGCAAATCGGCACCACGCGTGGTGTGCAATCCGAGCGGCGGCGTGTATGCGGCCTGGGTCGAGGAGGGGTTCCGAGGCGTCTTCTTCAACGCCTCGACGCAATACGGCGACGCCTGGGGCTTCGACGCCCAGCGCCTGGCGAGCTTGTCGTCCGGCTCGGTGCGCTTTCTGCCCGACGTCTGCGC
Source organism: Candidatus Krumholzibacteriia bacterium (assembly GCA_041613275.1). Lineage (GTDB taxonomy): Bacteria > Krumholzibacteriota > Krumholzibacteriia > JBFJHN01. Next base: position 4,177 of record JBFJHN010000312.1, read on the forward strand.
CACCGAGACGGGCCTCGTCGTCGTGGTGTGGGCGGAGCTGCGCGGCGGTGAGGCCTTCATCCAGATGGCGCGCTCGGAGAGCCACGGAACGTTCTTCGAGCCCGTGCGCACGCTCGAAGCCGGTGCCGGGCCCTGGTACGAGCCGTCCGCGCCGCAGGTCGAGTGCGATCCGTTCCGCAACGTGTACATCGCCTGGCAGGCGCTGCGCCCCAACGGCAGCGGAGAGTTCATCGTCAAGACTTCGCGCGACGACGCGCGCACCTTCCAGGAGACGCGCTTCCCGCGCGGGGGCGACGCGAGCTTCCGCCCGCTGCTCGGACAGACTCGTCTCGACGAGCCCATCCCCTTCCGCATGCGCGCCGATGCCGCCGGCAACGTCTATTTTTCGTGGACGATGTCGCGCGGCGGGGTGCTGCGCGTGGGCTTCGACCGGCTCTCCGACTACGGACGTTCATGGCTCGGCCTGTCC
>JBFJHN010000313.1:0-4642 GCA_041613275.1 Candidatus Krumholzibacteriia bacterium
GATCCCCACGTCGGCGCCGCTTTCGCGCACGCGGCGCGACACGTCTTCCATGAAGGCGTGCACCGTGGGATCGGCGACGTGGTTGGGGAAGTTGCCGTCGGGCTCGCAGGAGAGGAGCTCGAGGTCGCACCCGAGGCGTTCGAGAAGCCGCGGCGCGAGCGGCCCTGCGGTGCCGTTGCCGCAGTCCACCGCGACGCGCAGGGGCCGTGCGAGGCGTACGTCCGCGCTTACGCGATCCAGGTACGCTTCGACGATGTCGTGCGGTTCGACACGCCCGGATCCCTGCGCAAACTGCTTGCTCCCGACGAGCTTCCACAGCGTCTGGATGTCTTCGCCGTACACCGCCCGGTCACGGGTGCGGCTCTTGAAACCATTGAACTCGGGTGGATTGTGGCTCGCGGTCACCATGATGCCCCCGTCGGCGGCCAGCGTTTCGACCGCGAAGTACATGACCGGGGTGGGCACCATGCCGACGTCGATCACGTCGCAGCCGCCGGCGTTCAGGCCGCGCGTGAGCGCCCGGGCGTACTCCTCCGACGTCAGCCGGACGTCGCGCGCCACCACGATGCGCCGCAGCTCACGCTCGACGTAGAACGTGGCGAAGGCGCGCCCCAACGTCTCCACGCCGGCGGCGTCCAGGTCGGTGCCGGCGACGCCGCGGATGTCGTACTCACGGAACATGTGGGCGTTCACGCGGCTCGTCTCCTTCGCGCGTGCGAAGCGTCTCGCGGGTGTGGCACGGAACCCGCGGACGCTAGCACAGCCCGGGTTCGCTTGCAGCCAGCATTGTAACTTGTTAGGCTGCAATCGGTCCCACGCCTCGGAGGCAACATCCGTGCAACGACCCATCGTCATCGGGATCGCCGGTGGGACCGGCTCGGGCAAGACGACGGCGGCGCGCAAGGTCAAGCGCCACTTTCCCGAGGAACGTGTCGTCATCATCCATCACGACAACTACTATCGCGACCTCGCCCACCTGCCGTTGGAAGAGCGCGCGCGGGTCAACTACGACCATCCGGAGGCCTTCGAGACCACGCTGCTGGTGCAGCAGATCGAGGAGCTGCGTGCCGGAGGTGCGGTCGACAGCCCGGTGTACGATTACGAGCAGCACCGCCGGCGTCGCGCGCCCCAACGCCTCGGACCGGCCGACATCGTGCTGCTGGAAGGCATTCTGGTGCTGGAGAACGAAGCGCTTCGCCGCCGCATGGACATCCGCATCTTCATCGACGAGGACGCCGACGAGCGTTTCATGCGTAGGCTGTTGCGCGACGTGCGCGATCGCCAGCGCAGCGTCGAGTCGGTGGTCGAACAGTACCGCGCCACGGTAAAGCCGATGTTCCAGCAGTTCGTCGAGCCCACGAAGCGTTACGCCGACCTCATCATTCCCCATGGGGGACACAACAACGTGGCCATCGACCTTCTCGTCGTGAAGATCCGGGATCTGTTGCGCGCCCTGGACGCGGCGCCCGTGACTCGAGGGTCGGGATGAAACACAACGTGACCGAGCCGGCCCGTGAGACGCCCACGCGTCCGGCGCCTGCGATCTCCGAAGAGCCGCCGTCGCTCGGGGAAACCTTCTATCTGCTGGCGCGCGAGATGCGCGTGCGCCAGTGGACCAAGAACCTCATCCTCTTCGCCGCGCTCATCTTCTCGAAGAACCTGTTCGAGATCCCGCTGCTGACGCGCGCCTCGCTGGCGTTCGGCGTCTTCTGTCTGCTCTCGGGCGTGGTCTACACGTTCAACGATCTGCTCGACCTGCAGGCCGACCGAACGCACGAGGTCAAGCGCAAGCGCCCGCTGGCGTCGGGACGCCTGCGCCTGAGCACGGCGGTCATCGGTGCCGTCGGCGCGCTGGCGATTGCGCTCGTGACGGCAGGATTCATCGGCTGGCGCTTCCTTTTGATCAGCATCGGCTTCCTGGGCTTCAATCTGGCCTACACGTTGGCGTTGAAGAACATCGTCATCGTCGACGTCATCAGCATCTCGATCAGCTTTCTCATCCGCGCCATCGCCGGCGTCACCGTCCTCAACACCGCGGGCACGCATCTGACCATCTCACCCTGGCTGCTGGTGGTGACGTTCTTCCTGTCGTTCTTCCTGGGGCTGTGCAAACGCTTCCACGAGTACAACGCGATGGCGACGGAGGCGGGGAAGCACCGCTCGACGCTCACCGCATACTCGGACGAGCTGCTCAATCAGCTGATCAACGTCGCGGCGACGGGAACGTTGATCTCGTATTCGATCTACACGATCTGGCCCGAAACGGTGACGCACTTCGGCACCGAGAACCTGATGTACACGATTCCCGTCGTCGTTGCTGGCGTCACGCGCTACATGTTTCTGGTCTACCGGCGCAACCTGGGCGGCGACCCCTCCGAGGTCCTTCTCACCGAGCGCCCGCTGCTGGCCACCGTACTCTTGTGGTTCGTGTGCGTGGCGGTGATCATCTACCTCTCATGAAGCGTCGCGAAGCCCAGAAGAGAGGCCCCGACCGCCGCAACGCGCCGTCGGGCGCGCGCCGGAACGTGCCGGCCACGCCTCGCGGGCGCGCGCAGATGGATCGCGTCGAGGCGCTCCCGCCGCAGGCGCTGGGGCTGCGCGCGCGCGCCAAGATCAACCTGCATCTCGAGGTGCTGCGTCGGCGACCCGACGGCTTCCACGACATCGAAACGGTGCTGCAGAGCCTCGACTTCTACGACACCCTGCACCTGGTGCCGCGTCCGCATGGGGTGTCGCTGCTGTGCGACGCGCCCGGCATTCCCGGCGGCGACGACAACCTGTGCATGCGTGCGGCACGCGCGCTGCTCGCGGCGATGGAGCTCGAGACGCCGCCGCGCGGCGTGCGCATCGATCTGTACAAGTCGATCCCGGTAGCGGCCGGCTTCGGCGGCGGCAGCGCCGACGCCGCCGCGACGCTCGTGGGATTGAATCGCTTCTGGAAGCTCGGCCTTCCCGTCGACCGCCTCGCCGAGATCGGCGCGGCGCTGGGCTCCGACGTGCCGTTCTGCGTGCGCGGCGGCACCGCGCTCGGGCGCGGCCGGGGCGAGCGCCTGCTGCCGTTGCCGCAGCTGCCGCGCACGTGCTTCCTGCTGGTGTTCCCGGGCATTCCGATCCTCGCCGAATGGGCGTACACGCAGCTGAACATGGGATTGACACGTCGTCCGCACGCTCTTAGCATGGACCAGCTCAAGTCGATCGTGGCGCGCTACCCTGAGGCTGCCCGGGGCTTTTACAATCGACTCGAAGATGCCGTGTGTCCCGCATACCCGCAGATCGCGGAAATCTCTTCCAGACTGCTGACGAGCGGAGCCGCAGTCGCGATGATGAGCGGGAGCGGCAGCGGTCTGTTCGCCGCGTTTCGAACGCGACAGCGGGCCGAGCGAGCACGCCGTGAGCTGGGTCGCTCCGATTGGCGCATGCCCATCGTCGAGTCGGCCACCGCGGGAATCGACATCTTCGAGCGCTAGCGCACCGGATGTTCGTCGCCCGTCGACCGCTTGCACTTGGATGCGGCGCATGCGCATCACCGACGTCCACATCTCGCCGCGCAACGACGACCGACTGCGTGCCTACGTGACGGTCACGCTGGACGGATGCCTCGTGGTGCGCGGGCTGCGCGTCATCGATACACCGCGCCGCCGCTTCGTGGCCATGCCCGCGCGGCGCGCGCCGGACGGGCGTCTGCGGGACATCGCCCATCCGATCCATGCCGAAGCGCGCAAATGGATCGAAGAGCGCGTCCTGGCCGAGTACGATGCGGTGTGCCGGGAGGCGGTGCCGATGCGGCAGCCGGCACGACGTCCGCAACCTCAGACCGTGCCCGACGAGGGCGATTCCTGAATTGGGGCGTCGACAAGTGGCAAGTCACCAGTTTTTGGTACTGGCATTCGCAGGTTCGAATCCTGCCGCCCCAACCAAACCGCGCCGGCTCTAGTCCGCGCAAACGAACTACGGCACACTCGAGGCTCGAGGAATGGCAAGAAATCGCTTGCACATCATCTGCGGGAACGCCAGCCGCGACCTGGCCCAGGCCGTGTGCCGCCATCTCGGGCAGACGCTGGGCAACGCCGAGGTCGACCGCTTCTCCGACGGCGAGGTGTTCGTGCAGGTCGAGGACAACGTCCGCGGCGTCGACCTGTTCATCGTCCAGTCGACGCACCCGCCGGCGGAGCACGTCATGGAGCTGCTGATGCTCATCGACGCCTGCCGGCGCTCATCGGCGGCGCGCATCACGGCCGTGATTCCGTACTTCGCCTACGCGCGTGCCGACCGCAAGGACCAGCCGCGCGTCGCGATCACCGCCAAGCTCCTGGCCAATCTCATCGTCGGCGCCGGCGCCGACCGGGTGCTCACGGTCGATCTCCACTCCCCGCAGATCCAGGGCTTCTTCGACATCCCGCTCGACCATCTGTACGCCGCGCCGGTGATCATGAAGTACTTCGAGTCGCTCAAGCTCAAGGAAGACGTCGTGGTGGTGGCTCCCGACGCGGGCGCCGCCAAGATGGGGCGCGCCTTCGCCAAACGCATGGGCGTCGACCTGGCCATCGTGGACAAGCGCCGCACGCGCCACGACGAAACCGAGCTCATGAACATCATCGGCGACGTCGAGGGACGCAACTGCATCATCCTGGACGACCTCATC
>JBFJHN010000314.1:0-4629 GCA_041613275.1 Candidatus Krumholzibacteriia bacterium
CGCGCGTCGATCGCATCCGATCCCTCGTCACCGGGCTCCACCTGAACGCCGCGCGGGTCGCGGCGCTCGAACACGTCCGCCGATGGCGCAGCGACATGGAGATGAATGTCGATGCGGTCGAGCATCGGACCGGAAATCTTCGCCTGGTAGCGCTCCACGTCGCCCGGCGAGCACTTGCACGGCTTGCGCTTCGATCCGAGGTTGCCGCACGGACAGGGGTTCATGGCTGCGATGAGCTGAAAGCGCGCGGGGAACGCGAGCTCCAGATTGGCTCGCGCGAGTCGGATGCTGCCCTCCTCGAGCGGCTGTCGCAGCAGGTCGAGATGGCGCCGCGGAAACTCGGGCGCCTCGTCCAGGAACAGAACGCCGTGATGCGCGCGCGTGATCTCGCCGGGCACGACGGGCCGGCCGCCGCCCACCAACGCCGGGACGCTGAGCGTGTGGTGCGGGGCGCGAAACGGTCGCCGCACGGCGGCCGCGGACGCATCTTCGAGGCGCCCGCACACGGACAGGATCCGGCGCACGTCGAGCTCCTCGTCGCGTGAGAGCGGCGGAAGAACCGCCGGGAGGCTGCGGGCGAGCATGCTCTTGCCGACGCCGGGCGGGCCGACCATCAAGACGTGGTGCCCGCCGGCCGCCGCGACCGCGAGAGCACGCTTGGCGACCTCCTGGCCGCGTACCTGGGCGAAATCCTCTTCGAGCTCGTCGGTCAGGCCCTCCTCGTCGATTGTGGCGTGCGAACGTCCGGCGACGTCGCGTGGAAAGGTTTGCACGGGTGTCATCGCGCGTCTGCCCTCGGCGTGCTCCACCGCCTCGCGCAACGACGCACACGCGAGCACCTCGACGTCCGGAACCAAGGCGGCTTCCGCAGCGTTCTCGCGCGGCACCAGAAAGCGTCGGATGCCGCGTTCCGCGAGCGTGATCGCAATCGGCAGCATGCCGCGCACGGGACGCAGCCCGCCGTCGAGCGCGAGCTCGCCGAGAGCGCAGCAGTCGGTCAGCTCGCTCACGTCCGCTTGACCCGATGCCTGAAGGATTCCGAGCGCCAGCGCCAGATCGAACGCAGCGCCCTCCTTCGGCAGGTCCGCCGGTGCGAGATTCACGGTGATGCGACGCTCGGGGATCTTGAAGCCGGCGTTCACAAGCGCAGACAACACCCGCTCGCGGCTCTCGCGCACCGCCGGGCTCGGAAGCCCGACGATGTGCACGCAGCGCAGGCCGCGCTGCAGATCGACCTCGACCGAAACCGGAATGCCGTCCAAGCCGTGAACGGCTGCCGACAACATGGTGGACAGCATGGACCGGGAGGCTCGCAGGGCATGGGCACTCCCGCAGCGGGAGCACGCGTGTTGGCGCAACCAAGTCTCGTGCAACGAAAGCGAGAATGGGACCGTGGTGCAGCGCTCCCGCAGCGGGAGCGTGCAAACAAGAAAAGGGCCGGGCGAACGCCCGACCCTGTTTCGTGATTGCAGCGTGATCGGAGTCTTAGCGCATCGCGGCGCGCATCGGCTGCGAGGCGTAGACCTCGTCCAGAGCGTCGCGGAAGATCCAGGCGCGCTTACGGGCCGAGCGCGTCTCTTCGGCGTGAGCCATGGCCATGCGCAGAGTGCGAGCGTCCATGGCGCTCAGCTCGGCGAACTGCAGCAAGCTGGCCGCCGTGACTTCGTACACCGCGGCGCACGCGTCCGCCTGACCGTGATTGTAGAGCGGCGCGCCGTGGTGGATCGCGAGGCGAATGACCTCGCGAACGTCGTCCGTGCTGCTCATGCGGTCGGACGGCAAGAGCACCTTGTCGATCACGTGAATGACGCCGTTGGTGGTTTCGATGTCCGTCTTCACAAGCTTGGCGTCGTTCACCATCGCGCGCCCGTCCTGCGTGCGGATGTTGACCTTGCCCTCTTGCAGCGTCATCGCCTTGCCCGCCTTGAGAGCCTGATCGGAGTACACGCGTCCTGCGACGACGTGATACTTCAAGATGCTCGCCAGCTTGTCACGGTTCTCCGGCTTGAGAAGCATGTCCAGCGTGCCTTTCGGCAGAGCGGCGAATGCTTCGTCCGTGGGCGCGAAGACCGTGAAGGGACCCTCGCCCTTCAGGGCGTCAACTAGACCCGCAGCCTTGATGGCGGCCGCGAGCGTGTTGAAGGAGCCGGCCTTCTTCGCGGTGCCGAGGATGTCATCCTGCGCCGGCATGATGACCGAGTCGATGACGTGGATCACGCCGTTGCGGGTCTTGATGTCGGTCGCGATGACCTGCGCTCCGTCGACGTACAGCTTGCCATCCTTGACCTCGAGATCGATGCGCTGGCCGTTCAACGCGCTCGCAGATTTCAGCTTGAGCGCCTGCTCGCTTGGCACGCGACCCGACACCACGTGGTACGTGAGGATGTTGCTCAGCTTGCCCTTGTTCTCGGGCTTGAGCAGGTCTTCGATGGCGCTCTTCGGCAGCTTCGCGAAAGCGGCGTCGTTCGGCGCGAACACCGTGAAAGGACCGTCGGACTTCAGAGCGTCGACCAGTCCGGCAGCCTTGACTGCCGCCACCAGCGTGTTGAAATCGCCCGCCGACACGGCGGTGTCGACGATGTCCATTTGCGCCTTCGCGCTCGCCTGCTTCATCTTGTCGTGCTCGCAGGAGCCGCAGTGGGCGTCGGCCACGGCCGTCATGCCCAAACCCAGCGCGGCGGCGAGGGCCACCGAGCTTCCGAAATGTCGTAATCCCTTGGAACGCATCGTCATCCTCCTGTTGGCAAACTTCGGATCCTCGTACGCTTGGTAGGGCTTTCGCGCCTGGGGCGGGCTTGGATGCGCGATTTCGCGCGGGGGGCTCGAATTCCACGCGGCAGGCGACAGCCAGCGACTCGGGCCGGACGGGCTCGGGGCGCGCTCGGCCCGCCAGGCCTCGTCGCGGCCGAGACCAGGCCGTAGACTCCAGAAGACGGTACGCCCCAATCGGTTCGGGCGCGCCGCAGCTCGGTTCAGGGGCTTCCCGAGACGCCCCAACGGGCACAGCGGACGCGGAGGAGAGGAGCGCAGGCAAGATGGTGAATCGGGTCCAGCAGGATTCCCAGGCTCGCGTGTGGCGGACGATCGTGGGCATCGCCGTCGCAGGTTTGGCACTGGCGGGATGCTCGCAAACGGAGAGCGCGGGAGAGGCCGATCGCGACGCGGACGCCGCCGCCCTGGTCGCGGCCCACGAAAGCTTCGTACGCGCTTACGAATCGGCACAGGTCGAGGCGGTCGTGGCCCTGCTCGATCCGTCGAGCGAGCTGCTCATCTTCCACCCCGCTGTCGAGAGTCGTTTCGACGGCGTCGAGGAGGTGCGTGCGGGATTGACGCGCATGTTCGCCGCCATCGGCAGGCCGGAATGGCTCGAAGTGCATACACAGGTCGTCGTGCGCGACAACGTGGGTTGGCTCACCGCGAACATCGTCATCGAGGCGCCCGACGCCGGCTTGACGCTCGTCGGACGCAGCACCGAGATCTGGACGCGATCCGCCGGCGGCTGGAAGCTGAGCCACGCGCACTGGTCGGCGAATCCGCAGGAGTCGAGCTAGCGCGCGCCGTGCGTGCATTCCGTGCACGGGCGTGCTTGCGGCTCAAGCCGTCGCGGACATCACGAGCATCGCGAGAGCAAGCGCACCGCGCGCGCTCCACCCCACGGTGCGGATCCAGTTGCTCCGTACGAGGGCGCGATGTGCGCGCGGCTCGAAGCCGGATCCAAGAATCCGGTGCTGCGGAACCTGCGCCCACGCCGTCGAACCCCAGACGATTGCCAGAAGGCCGAGCCCGGCGATGGGCATCCACACGGGCATCCCGGACGGGCGCACGGCCACGAGCGCGATCGCGCTCGCGAGCTCGAGCAACATCGGCGGCGCCACCACCCACGTCGTCCGACGCGCGTGCTGGTCCTCGTAGTTGCGGAAGAACGGCGCGCCGACCGCAGCGAACAACGGATAGTGCACGACCTGGACGAACCAGATGACGCCGCACATGAAGAGCGTCACGCTCGCATGCAGCACGACAACCGCGTTCAGCAACGATTCCCTCCCCATCTCGGCACGGCCCTGGCGGCGGAGTCGGCGCGGGCTCGACGACAGCTCACAGCATTCGCAGCGTCGAGAAACCGCCGTCGACGGCGACGACCTGGCCGGTCATCCATGCGGCGCGCTCCGAGAGCAGGAAGCACACGGCCTGCGCAACGTCTCGCGGCGCGCCGACACGTTTCAACGGGTGGCGCTCCGCGGCAGCATCACGCTGGCGCTCGCTGCGCAGCAGACGCTCGGCCAGAGGCGTCTCGGTGAGCGACGGAGCCACCACGTTCACGCGCACGTCCGGCGCGACCTCGGCGGCGATGGCGCGCGCAAAGCCCTCCAACGCACCCTTCGCCGCGGAGATCGAGGCATGAAACGGCATGCCGGTGTGGGCGGCCACGGTGCCCAACAACACCACCGAGCCGCGCTTGGAACGTCGCAAGGACGGCAGATAGTGCTGCACAACGCGCACGGCCCCGAGGAAGTTCACCTCGAGATCGTGCCGGAAGTCGTCCAGCGACAGCCGCTCGAAGGGCCGCAGGTTGAGCGTGCCGGGGCAATAGACGAGACCGTGCAGCGGCGCGTCCATGTCGGGAAGCGC
>JBFJHN010000315.1:0-4628 GCA_041613275.1 Candidatus Krumholzibacteriia bacterium
AGCGCCCCGAAGGACGCTTCGTGCAACTCTTCGCGCTGGCTCTGCTGGCTTTGACGGTACTGGGATTCGTGCTTTCGATCGTAAATCGCCTCCCAATCTTCTTGAGACTCTTGCGCGGCTGAAGGTGAATCGTGTTCGAAATCAGCGCATCTACGCAGACACCGGAACCCTCGACCGGGCTCTCGAACGTCATCATTTCTTGCTGGAGCCGCCCTTGTCCGGGGCCTTCTTGGCGCTCGAAGGGGACTTGGCGTCGCCGCCGGACTTCTTCTCGGCGGACTTGGCGCCGTCCGCGGCCGGCTTGTCTCCGGGTTTCTCCGACTTCGCCTTCTCCTTGTACTCCTGGGAGCGATAGTCCGTGATGTAGAAGCCGTCGCCCTTGAACAGAAACCCGGCGCCAGGACCGATGAGACGGCGCGCGGGGGCGCCGCACTCTTCGCACTCGGTGAGCGGGTCGTCCTTCATGGATTGGAAGACCTCGAACCGATGGCCCTGCTCGCACACGTAGTCGTACGTCGGCAAGCGTCGTCACCCCCGTGGACGCGCGCCTCGAGCGCGCGTTCGCAGTCCATGAAGCCGAGACTCAGCGCCCGTCGCCGTCGAGGAGATCACCCAGCGTTCCCAACAGCGAGCCTTCCCCGCGTCGCCGTCCGCCCGTCTGTGGCGCCGCGGCGTAGATCCGGCTTGCCAGGCGGCTGAAGGGCAGCGACTGCAGCCAGATCCGACCCGGCCCGCGCAGATGGACGAAGAACAGCCCTTCGCCGCCGAACAACGCCGTCTTGACCTTTCCCACGTACTGCACGTCGTAGCCGACGCTCGGCTGCAACGCCACGAGACAACCCGTGTCGACGCGCAGCGACTCGTTGGGACGCAGCTCGCGTTCGATCAGCGTGCCGCAGGCGTTGGCGAAGGCCATGCCGTCGCCCTGCAGGCGCTGCATGATGAAGCCCTCGCCGCCGAAGAAGCCGACGCCCAGCTTCTTCTGGAAGGCGATGCCGATCTCGACGCCGCGCGCGGCGGCGAGGAACGCATCCTTCTGCGCGACGATCTCGCCGCCCATCTGGGCGAGGTCCAAGGTCACGATCTTGCCCGGGATGGGGGCGGCGAACGCGACCACGCGCTTCACGTTCACTTGGTTGTGGAACACCGTCATGAACAGCGATTCGCCGGTCAGAATACGCTTGCCCGCGCCCTTGAGCGCGCCCAGAAAGCCTTTGTTCTGGTTGGAGCCGTCACCGAAGATGGTGTCCATCTCGATGCCGTCCTGCATGTACATCATGCTGCCCGCCTCGGCCACCACCGCCTCCTGCGGATCCAGCTCGATCTCGACGAACTGCATGTCGTCACCGAAGATCTTGTAGTCGACCTCGTGCATCTGGGGCATGTCTCGACTCCCGTGCGGTGGCGGGGCGCGGGTGCAGCGCCCGCGCGCATCGCTCGTGCGTGCGCGATCCGTGTCGCGCGTACCACGGCCAACGATCGATGCTATTTCAAGGATGGGAAGGAGTGCAAACAAGCTCTGCGCTGCGCCACGCGGGGCGACGGGGGGCAGGGGCGCGGCGCAGGCGCCTGCGGCAGTTTTTCCGGCGGCGGGAGCGTCCGCCCCGGCGCGCCGAAAAAACCGAAACCCCCGGCAGAAGCCGAGGGTTTCGGGAGAATCGAACTCGCTACCCCGCAAGGGGCGTGTGCTTACTGTGCCGAAGCGAGCGTCATGAACGTCTGTGCGAGCTCGTCCACGAGCTCCTTCTTCTTCGACGTGACGACGATGACCGCGCCGGTGTCGATCTTCGCGACCTCGACGTGGGCATCACCGTTCGCCGCGATCTTGCGGGTCATCGGGCAGCAGAACTCGGACGCCGCACCCTCGGTCGAAGCCTGGAGGTACGAAATGGCATCCGGGGTCTTGCCCTGGTACAGAACCACGAGAGCACCGGAGGGGAGTCGGGTGGCCTCGATGTCGACGAGTTCCGCCAGCTTCGCCTTGCTGGTCGAGCACGAGTTGCTCGCACCCGCGAACACCGTGGACAAGCAGGCGTTCTCGGACGACGCGGTCTTGGTCGCAACCTTCGACGAGCTACAGGACGAGCCTGCGAGCGCCGAGCTGGCCAAGAACGCCACTGCGACGAGCATGAGCGCCGAAACCTTCAGGTAACGCACGATTTCGATCCTCCTGGAAAATCTGTGGTGAGTGCCCCGCAGGCGTGCGGGTTCACCACACGCCCAGCGCTTCTCGGGGTCGCCCGATTATATCGCGAGGAACGCGCCCGAGTGCCAGGCTACCCCGCAAAGAAAATGTAACCTCGGGCGCCCGGAGTGTTCCCGCGAGACGCCCGAAAGCACGCATTGGCAGCGCTTTTCGGCGTACAATGCCGGATTCCGAGGCACGGCGGCCTCCCGGAGGCGGCCTGGAAGCCGATCGGCGCCTGATTCCCCTTCCCGAAGGGAGGCGCGATGCAACGCGAGCTTGCGCGACGCGGCCTGGCGCTCGCCGGAGCGGTCGTCGTCGTGGGGTGCGCGGTGGCCGCGCTGGCCCAGCCCGGTGGTGCGGCGGCCGACGTGGAGGCCGCGCGCCGGCTGTTCGAGTCCAATCTGGACGCCATCCGCAACCGCGACGCCGAAGCCTACCTGGACACGTACCTCGAATCCGACTCGCTCGCGCGCACCGGCAACACGGGGATCCGCTTCGGCTTCGCCGAGCACGCGGCCGGGGCGCGTCAGAACACCTGGCCGGATGTGTTCGTTGCCCGCAACCTCCAGCTGGTCTCGCTCGGCCCCGGCGTGGTCTACGGCACCTATCGCTACCGCGTGACGTTCGCCGGCAGCGAGCGCATCGGCATCTCCGAGCGTGTCTTCGTCGACACGCCGGACGGCTGGCGCATCGCCGTCACCAGCGCCTTCGACACACCGGCCGGCACGCCGCCGCCACCGATCGCGCTCCGCGGCGCGACGCTCGTCGACGGGCGCGGCGCTGCCCCGATCGCCGATGCCGTCGTCATCGTGCGCAACGCGCGCGTCGAGTGCGCAGGAAGCCGCGCGGCGTGTCCGGTTCCCGAAGGGGTCGAGACGCTCGATCTGGCGGGCACCTGGATCACGCCCGGGATCGTCGACGCACACGTGCACCTCGCCCAGACCGGCTGGACGGACGGACGTCCGGACGCCGTCGACGTGCGCGACCTCTATCCGTACGCCGACGTGCAGGCGCGGCTGCGCGCCCATCCCGAAGTGCTCCTGCGCGCGCATCTCGGGTCGGGCGTGACGTCCGTGTTCGACGTCGGCGGCTACCCCTGGACCTGGGATGTGCGCGATTCGTTGCGTACCGACGTGCCCTACGTGGCAGCAGCGGGTCCGCTGCTCTCCACGCTCGACCACTGGCTGAACCTGCCCGGCGAGCGCCAGTTCGTCTATGTGGCCGATGCCGACGCGGCACGCGATGCCGTGCGCTACGTTGCCGAGCACGGCTCCGACGCCGCCAAGGTGTGGTTCATTCCGGTGACGTCGCGCGATTTCGAGACCATGGAGCGCGCCGTGCTGGCTGCGGGCGACGAGGCGCGCGCCCGCGGCGTGCCGCTCATCGTGCACGCCACCGGCCTGCGCGAGGCCAAGGTGGCGCTGCGCGCCGGCGCGCATCTTCTGGTGCACAGCGTGTGGGACGTGGAGGTGGACGATGCGTTTCTCGATCTCGCGCGCGGCGCCGGGACGGTCTACTGCCCGACGCTGACCGTGCTCGGGAACTACGAACGTCTGCTGACTTCGGTGCGCGAAGGGCGCGTGCCCGACGTCGACGACCCGCACGGCTGCGTCGACTCGTCGCTCGTGCGGCGGATCCGCGAGACCGCGACCTTGGGCGCCGATCGCGTCGAACCCGCCGAGCTCGAAACCACGCGCGAGCGCCTCGCACAACGCAGCGAGGTCATGCGCACCAACTTGATGCGCGTGCACGCGGCCGGCATTCCCATCGCCATGGGCACCGACGCGGGCAACCCGCTCACGCTGCACGGACCTTCGGTGTACGCGGAGATGGAGGCCATGCAGGCCGCGGGGCTGACGCCGATGCAGGTGCTGCGCGCCGCGACACTCGGCGGCGCCGTGGCGATGCGGCGCGAAGGCGAAAGCGGCACGCTCGAGACCGGTAAGATCGCCGACCTGCTCGTCCTCGACGCCGACCCGACGCGCGACATCCGCAACATGCGCGCCCTACGCCACGTCATGCGCCGCGGCGAGCTGCGCGACGTCAGCGAGTTCCGCCAGCGTCCCTGACCGGATCCTCGGTGAGGGCGGCGTGCGGCCGTTCAGCGGCGTAGGATCTCGAGCAGCTCGATGTCGAAGATGAGCGTGGCGTTCGGCGGGATGCCGAACCTTCTGTTGCCGCGCTCCCCGTAGCCCAGGTCGGGCGGCACCACGACGCGCCGCTTCTCGCCCCGGCGCATCGAGACGAAGACCTCGTCCCAACCCTTGATCACGCGGCCCTGCCCCAGCGGGAAGCGGAACGGCACGTTGCGGTCGTAGCTGGAATCGAACTTGGTGCCGTCTTCGAGGAAGCCCACGTAGTGCGCGGTGACCATGTCGCCCGACTGGGCTCCCATGCCGGTGCCCTCGGATTTGACGACGTAGCGCAAACCGTTGTCGAG
>JBFJHN010000316.1:0-4626 GCA_041613275.1 Candidatus Krumholzibacteriia bacterium
GGCTGCGCCCAGGCTCTCAAGGGTCAGGGAGCGCGCGTGGTGATTTCAGAGATCGACCCCATCTGCGCGCTGCAAGCCACGATGGAAGGCTACCAAGTGGCTCCGGTGAACGACTTCATCGAGACCGCCGACATCTTCATCACCGCCACGGGCAACCGGGACGTGATCACGCACGAGATGATGGCGCGGATGAAGGACAAGGCCATCGTCGGCAACATCGGCCATTTCGACAACGAGATCGACGTGGCGGGCCTGAAGGCGAACGGCGTGAAACGCGAGAACATCAAGCCGCAGTACGACGAGTGGCGCTTCCCCGACGGCCACAGCATCCTGATGCTCGCCGAAGGTCGCCTGCTCAACCTGGGCTGTGCCACCGGTCACCCGAGCTTCGTCATGTCGACGTCGTTCTGCAACCAGGTGCTGGCCCAGATCGAGCTGAACGAGAACCATGCGAAGTACGGCAAGGAAGTGGTGGTGCTGCCGAAGAAGCTGGACGAGGAGGTGGCGCGTCTGCACCTGGGGCACCTGGGTGCGAAGCTCGCCCGCCTCACGCCGGCGCAGGCCGACTACATCGGCGTTCCGGTGGACGGGCCGTACAAGTCGGACCACTACAAGTACTAGGCGCTTCGCCGCGCCCGCATCGAAAACGAAGAGCCCAGCGCACCCCCCGCGCCGGGTTCGACCGAGAGCCCGGGCCACGAGCCCGGGCTTTCTTTCTGGCACGACGACACCCACGCGCACCGTTCCTGGAGTTGCACGCGGGCCATCCATCAGGCGCGCGACAGCGGCAGGCGCGCGATGACGTAGGCGTGGTCGGTGGCTTTGTCGCCGAGGTGGCCGGGCTTGGCGCCGAGCAGCTCGTTGCCGTGCAGGATTTCGTACTCGGGCCGGCAGCGCTCCGCGTACGCCTTCGGAACGACGCCGTGCATGAGCACCTGAGAGACGCCGCGGTGGTTGTAATCGTAGCGATCGTCCTCGGGGAGCGTCTCGACCAGATTGACGTGGTCGTCCCCTTCGAGAACGCGAAGCGTCTCGCTGAACTCGAAATCGTTGAAGTCGCCGGTCACGTAGGTCACGACGCCCCGATCCGCCAGCGCTTGCAACGTGTCTCGTATGATCTTCGCCTGCTGCACGCGGATCTCGTGGCGCGGGTCGAAGCCCGGCCGCTCGGGCGCGAACGGGCCGCGCTGATGTCGCTTGGAGGCGAGGTGTACGTTGATCACGACGATCTCGGCGCCCGACGCGCGCGTGCGAAAACGCGCCATCAGCGGCTTGCGTGATTCGCGGAACGCCTCGTCATCTTGGCCCAGACGCCGAAGCGAGCCTTCGACCAGCGCCACGCGGTCGGGGTCGTACAGGAAGGCGTTGCGAATGTTGCCGCCGGGCTGGCCACCGTCGGCACCCGACTCGGGGGCGATCTCCGCCCAGCGGTACGCGGGCCCGCCGAGACGGCGGACGTCGCGCGTGAGCTGCGCGTAGTTGCGTCGCGCCGAGACGACGTCGCTGATCTCGGCGCCGTCGTCGTCCTGCATCTCCTGCAGCGCCACGATGTCCGGTGCGCCGGCTTGCCGAACGATGGCGCGCGCCAGCATGCGGAACCGACCGTCGTCGAGATCGTCGTCGACGTCGCGCTCGGGATCGTGGACCAACTCGGGGTTCTCACGCCGCACGTCCAAGTTGAAGCCGTTGAGCGTCAGAACCGTGACGTGCCCCTTGCCGCGCTCGAAACGTGTCTTGGCCTCCGGGACGTCGACGTTACGCACGCGCACGCGACCGAGCGCAGCGATCTGATAGGCCGAGGCGCGGTAGTTCAAAGGCCCGACCACGGGCGTCAGCAGCGTGGCGCCCACGTTGAGCTGGGGCGCGCGCCCGTAGTCGATGATGCGAAAGCTCGGAAACCAGCGCTCGGGGTTCTCGGCGTCGATGAGCACGCCGCCGGCGGGGGTTCGTTGCACGGACGTTCCGGGCGGCAGCACGACATAGTCACCAAACGGGTTGCTGGGCGCGACGAACGTCGCTCCCTTTTCGACTCCCACCAGCATGCCTTCGAGACTGTTGAGGTAGCGCGCCAGCGCGTCGCGATCGCTGGGCATGTTCTCGGCCGTGAGCCACACCGGGTCGAGGTCCGCGTCGCGGCGATCCAATCGCGCGAAGTCGTCGAGCGCGATCTGGGTCGTGGGGCGCTCGTTCTCGGAGGGCACGTAGTCCACCACTTCGCCCTCGAGCTCGACCCACAGCCCCACTTCGGGCTTGTTCCGCGGACTGAAGACGAAGATCCCGCAGGACGAGGTGCCGTTCCAGCGCGCGTCTGGATCCTGGAGGAAGAATCCCTTGCGGCTGCGACCGGTCACGACGCCGCGGGTACGCACGCGCTGGCCCGCGAGCGGTGACCGCAGCTCCGAACCCTGGATGGCGGCGATGGGCGTGACGCGCATGATCCTCCGGGGAATCCGCCCAGGGAGTGGACGGAGCCCCGGCAGTCTAGCAAACCACGGCGAGACGCTCGGGCGCCCGCGCCGCGCACGAGACATCTCGGAGCGCTCAGGTGGGTTGACGACCCGGGTGCGGGATCGGAACTTCCCGTGAGAGCGCGACGACGGGGGTGCCACAGTGGTGATTTGCGAGTGCAAGGGGCTTGGCGAGGCCGAGATTCGCCAGATGATCCGAAACGGCTGGAACACGATCGACCTTCTCGAGGTCGCCACAGGGATCGGCAGCGAGTGCGGAGGGTGCTGGGAAGGCCTGGTGCGTCTGCTCGACGAGGAGCGCGGCGCCGACGACTTCACGTCCCTGGCTCAGCCTGCCTGACGCGACTCGCCGTTCCGCCGAAAGCCCCCGAGATCGCGCCTTCACCATCCCCACGCACGTCCCCGCCTGTGCCACAATGCCCTTCCATGTCGAAGTGTGCCCTTGGATGTGTGATCGCGCTGTGGGCTTGCGCCGCCGCGTGCGGCGCGGGCGACCGCGGCGCGGAGGGTGGCGCCACGGATCGTGTCGCGATCACGCACGGCGAGCGCGTCGACTCCACACCCGACTCCTCGGAGCCCCCGACGGGCAACGGATCCGCCACCGAGCGCCCCACCGACGCACCGTCCGCGACCGCGACGCCGCTCGCGTCCGACTCGAACCTGCTTGCCAACCCGTCCTTCGAGGACGGGCGCCCGCCTTGGTTCAGCCTCTTCGAGTCCAGCCCCCACTGGGCGGACTTCGCCATCACCGACGCGCGCGCGCGCACCGGAACGTCCAGCGCGGTCTTCGATCTGAACAGTCGCGGTGAGATCCCGGTCGGAACACGCGTCTGGGGTGTGGTGAGCGATCTCCGGCCCGACGCCCTCCCGAGGCGCATCGCGGGGCACTACCGCGTCGAAGATTGGCAGCGCGGTACGGCCCGCCAGTACGTCCAGACCGTCATCTCGATCCAGGTCGCTCGCGGCCGCGATCCCCTGCAGCTGGCGTGGATCCTGTGCGGCATCGACGAGCCGCCGTTCGCCATCGCCAATCGCAAGTTCGTCTTCGTCGGACCCCGAGAACCCGTCGAAGGCGAATGGGTGGCTTTCGACATCGATGTGCACGAGACGCTCCGGCGTGAGTGGGGCGTCAACCATCCCGCGTCGCTCGCCTTCGAATCGGTTCGCATCTTCTTCGAGGCCCGCTTCGACGGATACACGGAGTTCGACGGGCCCGTGGGCGGGAAGGTGTACTACGACGACGTGTACTTCGGAGATTGACGGTGCGGTTGCCGCGTGGAGCGGCATGCGGGGAATCTAGCGTTCGTTGGGCTGCTTTTCAAACGCTTGAAGCGCGTCCTGACGGGTTGCGAACAGCTGCGGCCAACCCTTGACGCGAATGATCTGCACGACCTTCTGCACGCGCTCCTGCATGCTGCAGGTGTACAGCGTGACGCGCAGCTTCTGGGCACGCGTGTGTGTGGCGATCAACACGCCGAAGGCACGGCTGGTCATGAACGGCGTGTGCTCGAGATCGACGAGGATCTTCTTCTTACCCGAGTCGATCAGCTCGTCCAGAACCTGTTGAAGTCCGTCGTCGTCGGGCTCGCCGGTGAGCACTCCCCGCGGACAGACCACCGCCACATCGTTCACGTGGTCCACTCGAATGCTCATGGATGCCTCGGATCTGTCGAGTCGGGTCGATCGGCCGGCCCATTGTAGAGCGGCCGTCGTTCGTCCGCAAGCAACGGTGATCGGCGAGCCCCGCCGGATTCGCTTTACGTTCGACTTTCCTGGAGTTCGCAGCGAGGGAACAACACGAAACGATGCACCACGAATCGGAACGCGAGCGACATTTTTCCCATGACGAAATCGCCCGACGTCGCGGTCGAAGGTGCAGCAAGCGCGCGCGGCATGCTACAATTCTGAGCGTGAAGGAGCGTTCGCGTTCGGAAGGATCCGCTTGAGCCCGCTCTGGCGACACGTATCGTTGTTCGTCCTCGTGACCTCTCTGGCCGCGGTGCCTGGCGCTGCCGGCTTGGATACCGTGCGCCTGCGCGCGCCGCGCACGCCGTCCCGCGCCCTGCCGGACGGCAGCGGCCCGCACGTGTTCGGCTTCCCCACCGCGACCACGCCATTGGGGAAGGCGATCGTCGATCGCGACGCCGATCCCACGAAC
>JBFJHN010000317.1:0-4618 GCA_041613275.1 Candidatus Krumholzibacteriia bacterium
CGCTCGTCGGGTGGTGGGACGGCGCGCGCCCATTCGGCCGTGAGGAACAGTGCAAAGGCGACGACTGCGGCGCATCGCTTCACGAGCATGACGAACTCCCCTCGAAATGGGGACGGACCAAGCCGTGATTCGCGTGGATTGTCGAACGCTGTGTCCCGATGAGCCTACGCAAAGCGCGCTGCGGGAACAAGCCGGTCGAGGTAGCGAGGCGCTCGTACGGCGCACGAATCAGGCGCGAGCCCAGGGACGTGAGACGACACAGGCGTTGATGCCGCCAATGCCCATGGAGAGCTTGCCGGCGACCCCTGCGGCGGCACGCGACTCGTCGAACAGGAAGCGACCGTGCAGCTTGGCGATTTCACCGTTGAGCTCGTCGCGGCGCAGCGCGGTCGGGAAGAGCTCGCCGCGCGCGTAGCCGAGAAACTGGGCCGTCAGCTCCCATCCGCCGCCCGCGCTCATGCCGTGACCGAACGTGCCCTTGCGTGCCGTCACCAGAACCGACTCGGGGAGGATGGAGCGCAGCGTTTCGACCTCCATGTAGTCGCCGGGGGTCGCGGTGGCGTGCAGATCCCACGATGCCACATCGTCGACGCTGACGCCGGCGTCCGACAGCGCCTTGTGGATGGCGGCGCTCGGACCCTCGCGCGACGGCGTGATGATGTGGTCGGCATCGGCGGTCACGCCGACGGCCAGCGGCTCCATGCCCAACGGCTCGAAGCCGCGCTCCGACATGAACGCGTGGTCGCCGATGATCCACAACACCGAGCCGCCGGAAACGTGTGTGCCACGCAGTCGCGTCAGCGGCTTGGACACCGCGCCATCGGCAGCGGCAACGCGGCCGCTGTAGAACGCGCCGACGGTGAGCGGGTGCGGCGGCGGGTCCGTGGCGCCCACGACCACCGCCTTCGCCTCGCCGCGCTGGATGGCGTCCATCCCCAGCTTGAGCGCGACGCCAAACGTGGAGCACGCCGCCACCGGCGCGAACGCCGGGCCGACGATGCGTCCCAGGATCGAAATCTGCGATGCGGGCGTGTTGGGAATGTTCCAGATGACGTTCGGGGATACGGTGTCCCACGGGGCGGTGGGGGCGCGCCACTTCTCCTGAAGCCTGGCGTGCAGTCGGCGCTTCTCCCGGATGACGCGCAGCTTCACGGTCTCGACGTCGCCGTCGACGCGCGTGTCTTCGATGGCGCGCACCTCGGCGAGATACTGCTGCAGCTCGTGCGAGCGGTTCGTCCAGTACGACCACCAGGCGTCCTCGGTCTCGTCGCGGATCTCCTCGTCCGCGTCCTTCGGGTCCGGGGGCACCTCGATGATCGCCGCGCGCTCGGCGTCGCTGCTCGACAGGTACTCGCGCAGCGCCCGGTTGCGCTCGGGATGCGCCCAGAAGCGGTTCCAGCGTCGCTGGGCGCGATACAACGCCAGCGTTTCGTGGCTCTGCGTGGGCAAGCTTCCCAGGCCGGTGCCCACGTAGACGTGCGCCTGCGTGCCGAGCTCCTGCAGCACCTGCTCGAGCCCCGGGTTCTGCTGCAGCGACTGCACGAACGCCGCGAGCGCGTACTTGGTGGAGGGATCCATCTTCTCGTCGAGCTGACGAAAGCGGTTGGGCGAGAAACGCTGCGTGATCCAATCGCGATAGGTCGCGAAGTCGAACTCGGGCGTTCCCACCAGGAAATTGTCGGGGCCGAAGCCATGGAACGGCTGCAGCCAGCTTTCCGACGACTCGAGGTTGGCGGCGAAGCGCTCGACGTTGGGCGAGCGGGGCGCCACGATGCCCCAACCGTAGATGGCGATGCGCGTCACGTACCCTCCTCCTGGGGCCGCAAAGCATATACGAAGTGCGGCAGGGGAGGCGAGAGCGCGGGCGGGGGCGCGCTCAGCCGTCGGCCTGGTGCGCCGGGCGCAGCAGATCCGCGAACGACTTGACCGGATTGAACGTGGCCAGCGGCACCTCGACGAACAGCGTGAGCCAGCGCGCCATGCCTCCATTCCACAGCCCCGGATGCTCGAGCGCGCGCAGCGGCCGTCCCTCGTGCGACTTGTGGGCGATGATCACGGCGTCGGGATCCACGAAGTCGCGCAGATCGAAGCAACGGCCGTCGGCATCGCGCACGCCGCAGGCGAAATCCACCGGGCTGAAGTGCGTGAGCGTGTCGAAGACGCGCTGCTGTGCGGCGTCGTGTGCATCGATCTGCGCGCGTTCGACGATCTGCGCCGAGACGTTGCCGTCGGCGTCGCGGACCCAGGCCGGACCGCCGCCCGGCTCGCCGGTGTTCGGCACCATGCCGCACACGCGCACGGGGCGCTCGAGCACGTCGCGGAGCTGCCGTGCGCGCGCGGCGGTGCCGGTTGCGAGGTCGTCGAGCGGCAGCTGCAGCTCCTCGCGCACGAAGCGCGCAGCCTCGTCGACCGCCGCGTCCGTGGGATCCGGTGCGCGCAGCGCCCGCACGAGCTCGAAGACGCGCGCTTGTGTCGCGCACAGAAAGCCGGCGAGGAGCTTCTTCCACATGCTCGTTTCGGCCAGCTGGCTCTCCACCGTGACGTTGTCGATGTTCTTGATCAGGACGACGTCACCTTGCAGGTCGTTGAGGTTCTCGAGCAACGCGCCGTGCCCTCCGGGGCGCAGGAGCAGCGCGCCTTCGGCGCTGCGAAACGGCTGGCCCTCGGCATCGACGGCGATCGTGTCCGTCGAGGGTTTCTGCGACGACCACGACACGTCGTATCGAACACCGTAGCGCGACTCGTAGCGCGCGCGCACGGCCTCGAAAAGCGCTTCGAAGCGCGCGCGGTGCTGGGGCGACACGGTGAAATGCAGCGTGCAGGAGCCGTCGGCGGACGCCGCATACGACGCCGCTTCGACGAGGTGCTCTTCGAACGCGGTGCGCACCTCGTCCGGGTAGCGATGAAAGGGCAGCAGACCCTTGGGGAGTTGGGCGTAGCCCAGTCCCTGCGGCGTGGTGAGCATCGCGATGACGGCACGTGCGTCGGCGCGTTGCACGACGTCGTCGAGGTTCGCGCCGTGCCGTGTGAAGGCGTCGACCAGCGCGTCGCGGAAGGCGAAGCGCTCGATGGATTCGAGAAGCTCGAGCGCTGCCGCCGCCGAAGCGCTGGTGCGGGCGCGCGCGACCAGCGCGCCACGGTCGGCTGCGTCGCCGCGTTCCAGAAAACGCAGCAGACGGCTGAACATGCGGCTGGCCGCTCCGCTTGCGGGAACGAACTTGACCAGGCGTCCCGTCGCACGCGCGTCGTCGTAGGCG
Organism: Candidatus Krumholzibacteriia bacterium; assembly: GCA_041613275.1. Taxonomy (GTDB): domain Bacteria; phylum Krumholzibacteriota; class Krumholzibacteriia; genus JBFJHN01. Next base: position 3,258 of record JBFJHN010000317.1, read on the forward strand.
CCGAGCGCGCGCCTACGCTCGTCGTCGCTCAGACGGCGGATGCCGTCCCCTGGAGTGCACGGGCGCACCAGGTGCAGTGGCGCGGGCGGAGCGCGAAACAGCCCGAGCTGTCGCTCGACCTCGGCAACGCTCAAACCATGCTTCTGGAGCTGTTCCTGATCGCGACGGGTGAGCGCAAGCTCCATCGTTCCGAGATCCCTTCGTGCTTCCCCGCGAACGTGCCGCGCGTCAGACGCCCAAGACCTTCGAGGCGCGGTCGAACTCCTCGGGGCGCACGTACACGATGTACCCGAACCCGTCGCGCCCGTCGGTCACGCCGCTCGAGGCATAGACGTTGATGCGCGCGTCGGAGAGCTTGCGGTGGATCTCGGCGAAGGCGCCGAGCTGGTCGTCTCCTTGAATGAGGAAGGCACGCTGCGGACCGTGCAGATGCAAACCGAGCTCCTCCGCGACGTGCGCCAGGCCCTTGCCTTCGTCGGGGAACATGACCAGCTGCGTGCAGTTCAGCCCCGTGGGGACGGCGCTGAAGGCCAGCAGGTTCACCTGCGCGCTGGCGATCCTGGAGAGGATCTCGTGGGCCACGCCTGGCTCGTCGCGCACGTTGGTGTTGAAGTACTCGACACAGAGGATTTTTGCGGCCATGGGAATGCCTCCCGATCCGCACCGCCCACCCATTCCGGGTGGGGTGCAACCACCGGCTAGCGCCGGTCAAAGTAGGCGCGAGTCTCGCGCACGATCAGTCCGCTCAACAGAAGCAGGCCGATCAGATTGGGAAGCGCCATCAGCCCGTTCATGACGTCTGAGACGCTCCACACGAAGTCCAGGCTGCGCACCGTGCCCAGGAATGCGGCCCCCACGAACAGCACGCGATACGGGACGATGACGCGTGGGCCCAGCAGATACTCGATGCTCTTTTCCCCATAGTAGCTCCACCCCAGAATCGTCGAAAAGGCGAACGCGGACAAGCTGATCGCCACCAGCCAGTCGCCCCACTGTCCCGGCAGCCCCAGGCGGAAGGCGCTCTGCGTGAGCGGCGCGCCGGTGAGCCCCGACTCCCAGGCGCCCGTGCACAGGATCACCAGACCCGTGAAGGTGCACACCACCAGCGTGTCGATGAAGGTTTGCGTCATCGACACCATGGCCTGGCGCACGGGCTCGCGCGTTTGCGCCGCCGCGGCCGCGATTCCGGCCGATCCCAGACCGGACTCGTTGGAGAAGATGCCACGCGCCACGCCGTAGCGCAGCGCCTGCGCCACGGCGGCGCCGGCGAAGCCGCCGACGGCGGCATGCCCGTTGAAGGCGCTGTCGAACACCAGCACGAAGGCCGCCGGAATCTGCCCAGCGTTGCGCACGAGGATGAC
>JBFJHN010000318.1:0-4602 GCA_041613275.1 Candidatus Krumholzibacteriia bacterium
CGCCGATGCAGGAGGATCCGACTCTCGGAGGTCAAGGCGCTGGTGAACAACAGCTCGCGCGAGCGCATGTGCCACGCGAACAGCGCGCGACGCACGAACGAGCCGACGCTGATCCCCGCCGCGCCGGAGTAGCGCGTGAACTCGTTCGCTTCCCCGGTTGGGTAGTCGAACTCGTCTTCGTTGGTGCCGACGAGCACGAACTCGGTGGTCTGCTCGCCGAAGTAGATCTCGGGCCGCGTGACCTGGATGTCGACGCGGCTCACCGGGGGGATGTCGCGGATGAACAGCTCCGGCAGACCTTCGCGCGTGATCTCGTTGACCGGGCTCATGCACACGCCGTAGCCGTGCGTGTACTTCAGGTGCAGGTTCACCCAGGTGCGCGCGTCCTCGTGCAGCTGGTCGTAGGCCAGCTCGCGTGGCGACAGCATCACCTGCCGGTAACGGCCGCCGATCTCGTAGCGGTCGACGTCGACGTCGCCGAAGTTGTAGTAAGGGCGAATCTCCTGGATCTGGCGGTAGGTCGCGAGCAGCGGCCGCCAGTCCCACAGGCGGATGTTCTCGATGGTCGTGGGGTGCCGCTGGAGCACGGACGCATCGGTCGACGCGTCGACCTCGAAGTTGCGTTCCTCGACGTCCTCGAGATCGTACGCCTCGCGTGTGAGCCGCAGCCCGTGGTCGATGTATTGTCGCTCCTTGAGCAGCTCGTTGGGCTCCACGACGAACTTCTGCAGCGTGCCCGGAATGACGACGCGTGCCATCAAGTACGCGAGGATCAACAGGCCAGGTCCGGCCAGAATCCAGCGCATGCGCCCGCGCGACACGCCGTACGCCAGAATGACGGCCGCCACGAGCGCCACCGCGATGAGCACGCGCACACCGGGCAGCGCCGCGTGTACGTCGGTGAAGCCGGCGCCGAACAACGCACCCGTGGGCGAGAACAAAACGTCGAACTGCGACAGCGAGAAGTGCAGCGCGAGCAACACGAGGAAGGCCACCGCCAGAACGCCCAGGTGACGGCGCGCCGCCTGCGTAATGCCGCGGCGGTCGAGCAGACCACCACGCACCGCGTATACGCCGACCGTGCCAAACACGCCAAGCAGCACCACCAGCATGAGCCAGCCGTGCACCAGCCGCAACGCAGGGAGCGTGAACAGATAGAAGCCAATGTCGCGGTCGAAGATCGGATCGCGCAAGCCGTAGGGTTCACGGTTCAGAAAGGCCTGCAGCGTCGGCCACTCTTGCGACAGCGTCGCGGCCATACCGAACGCCACGACACCGGCGCCAATCGTGACGAGAAGAGGCAAGCGTCGCTCGAGCTGCAGCATCGACAGCTCGATGTCGCCGCGCACGCCAAGCCGCAGCGATGGGCTGCGACGAATCGCGGCGCGTAGCGTCCAGCTGAGCCCCGCGAATGCCACCGCGAAGCCCACGACGGCGAGCACCGCCTGGCTGAGCAAACGCGTGCGAAAGACGCCGAGGTAGCCGACCTCGGAGAACCACAGCGCGTCGACGATGAGGCGCGTGCCGACGCCGGCCAGCAGATAGAGGAGGATGAAGGCGCCGAGCGTGAAGCCGATGCGGCGCCCAACGCCCGCGCGCATTGCCCGTTCGTCGATCATCGACGTGTCCCCTTCCGACTCGCGGCGCATCCTTGGAAACAGCCGCATCGTACATCAGCCGGGCCCGGGGACAAAGCCGCGAACGGAGAAGCGCAGCGCGGACGCGGTCAGGCCGCCTGCTCGCGGAACTGCAGCTCGTACAAGCGCGCGTAGATGCCGCCGGCGCGCAGCAGCTCGGCGTGCGTCCCGGACTCGCGCAGCTTGCCATGGTGCAAGACCAGAATACGATCGCAGTCCTGAATGGTGGACAGCCGGTGCGCGACGACCAGCGAGGTGCGTCCCGCCATGACGCGGTGCACCGCATCCTGGATGGCCAGCTCGGTCTGCGTATCGACGCTGGAGGTGGCCTCGTCGAACACCAGGATGGCCGGATCGAAAGCCAGCACGCGCGCCAGAGACAGCAGCTGACGCTGGCCGACGGAAAGCGTGCTGCCGCGCTCGCTCACCGGGCTCTGGTAGCCCTGCGGCAGGCGCTCGATGAAGCGGTCGGCGTGCACCAGGCGCGCGGCCTCGTGCACGCGCTCGTCGGAGATGCCGGATTCTCCGAGCCGGATGTTGTACTCGATGTCACCGGCGAACAGGAACGCGTCCTGGAGAACGACTCCCACCTGACGGCGCAGATCCGCAAGCGCGAGCTCGCGCACGTCGACGCCGTCGAGAAGGATGCGTCCGCTCTGGATCTCGTACAGGCGCGTCAACACCGACAGCACCGACGTCTTGCCGGCGCCCGTGGCGCCGACGATCGCCACGCGCTCGCCCGGCTGCACCTCGAACGACAGCCGTCGCAGAACCGGCTCGTCCGGCTTGTACTGGAACTCGACGTTGTCGAACACGAGGTGTCCGCGCGCGCGGGGGATGCGCCGCGGCCGTGCCGCGTCACGAATCTTCGGCTCGCGGTCGAGCAGGCGGAAGATGCGCTCCGACGAAGCCATTGCCGCCTGGAAGGTGTTGTACTTCTCCGACAGGTCACTGATCGGGCGGAAGAAACGCTCCGCGTACTGGAGGAACGCGACGAGAACGCCGAGCTCGATCGAACCCTGGATGACGCGTCCCCCGCCGTACCAGATGATCAAAGCCGTGGCCACCGCCGAGACGATTTCCACCGCCGGGAAGAAGAGCGCGTAGTAACCGATCGTCCTGAGCTGGGCGTTGCGGTTGGCGGCGTTCAGGCGCTCGAACTGGTGGCGGCTGACCGGCTCGTGCCCGAACAGCTGCACGACGCGCATGCCCGTGATGTGCTCCTGCAGGAAGGCGTTGAGCGCCGCGATGCGCGCGCGGATCATGCCGTAGGTGCGCCGAACGCGCGAGCGGAACATCATGCTGATGGTGAACAGCACCGGCAGCACGAGGTTGGCGACGATGGCGAGACGCCAGTCCAGGAGGAACATGGCGATGACGATGCCGAGCAGCGTGATGAGGTCGCCGAAGATGGCCACCACGCCCGAGGTGAACAGCTCGTGCAACGTCTGCACGTCGCCCATCACGCGCGTCATCAACCGGCCCACCGGGTTGCGATCGAAGAAGGCGAGCTCCTGCGACTCGATGTGACGCAGGATGCGCGAGCGCAGATCGAACATGATGCGCTGCCCGACCCACTGCATGACGTAGAACTGGGCGTACTGCAGCGTGAAGCCGGACAGGACCACGACCAGGTAAAGGAGCGCCAGGCGCGACAGGCCGTCGAGATCGCCGGTGGCGATGTGACGGTCGATGGCGAGCGCGGTCAGGTACGGACCGGCCAGCTGGAGCAGCGAGTTCACGAAGAGCAGAACCACGGCCAGCGCGACCCACAGGCGGTACGGGGCGAGGTAGCGCATGAGCCGGCGCGCCAGCTCGTGGTCGTAGGCCTTGCCCGTGATCTCGTCTTCGTGATGGAAGTCGTTCACGGGTTCTCCTCCAGCACGTCGCCTTCGAGCTCTTCGCGCAGCTTCTGCTTCTGCACCAGCTCGGCGTAGTAGGCGCCACGCCCCATCAGCTCCTCATGCGTCCCGATCTCGACGATGCGCCCGCCGTCGAGCACGACGACGCGATCGGCGCTGCGCACCGTCGACACCCGGTGCGCCACGATGAGCGTGGTGCGCTCGCGCATGATCTCGCGCAGGCGCTTGAGGATCTCTTCCTCCGTGTAGGTGTCGACGCTCGACAGGCAGTCGTCGAGCAGCAGGATGGAGGGGTCGCGCACCACGGCGCGCGCGATGGCCGTGCGCTGCTTCTGGCCGCCGGACAGGGTGATGCCGCGCTCACCGAGAACGGTCTCGAAGCCGCGCGGGAAGCGTTGCACGGCCTCGCTCAGCTGCGCCACGTCGGCGGCCGCATCGATGCGCCGCAGCAGCTCGGGATCCTGGAACGGCAGCGCGGTGCCCGGGGCGCCGTCCCCGGCTGCGTTCAGGGCGGTTCCCGGAGAGCTTCCCGGCGGCGGCTCCGGCGGCGCGTCTGCGAGCACCGGAGGTCCGCCGTTGGTGTGCGCCTCCCCGAAGGCGATGTTGGCCGCCAGGGTGTCGCTGAAGAGGAAAGTTTCCTGCGGCACCATGCCGATGCCGCGCCGCAGCCAGGACAGCGGCAGCCCGCGTACGTCGTGTCCGTCGACGCACACCGCACCCGTCTGCACGTCATACAGGCGCGCCACGAGCGCCAGCAGCGTGCTCTTCCCGGATCCGGTCGGACCGACGATGGCCACCGTTTCGCCGGCGCGCACGTGCAGATCGATGTCGTTCAGCACCGGCGGCCCGTCGGCGAACGCGAAGGTCACCCCGCGCAGCTCGATCTCGCCACGCATTGCGCCCGGCTCGGTTGTGTGCGGCGGATCGGCGATCTCGGGCGGGTGCTCGAGAATGGCGTTGATGCGCTTCATGCTCGCCGCGCCTCGCTCGAGCAGGTTGAGCACCCAGCCGATCGAGATCATCGGCCAGGTCAGTCGCATCAAGTAGGCGTTGAAGGCAACGAAGTCGCCGAGCGTGATCGCACCGCGCACCACCTGTTGGCC
>JBFJHN010000319.1:0-4597 GCA_041613275.1 Candidatus Krumholzibacteriia bacterium
CCGATCTAGCGGCAACGTACACCACGAAGGAAACGGGAAAACACGGTGTGGCGTCGGGTAACGCATGCGCGATTTTGCGAAAGGCCTCTGCCGGCTGGCGAATCGCCGCCTTGAGCGCCAACACGCAGTTCAAGCCCAAGTCGAAGACGCGGTAGACGCCCGTGGGGCAGCTGAATTCGCACACGTCGCAGCCCGCGTCCATCGTGGACACGGGCAAACGCTACGTGCACGGGACGCATCGGATTCGATCGCCCGACGAAACCTGGCGCTGGGTATGCCCGTTGTTCGATCAGGTCGGGATCACGCGCGTCGCAGACGTCACGCGTCTCGATCGCTTGGGGATCCCCGTGTACCAGGCGGTTCGCCCTGCCAGTCTCAACCTTGCCGTCTCGCAAGGGAAGGCGGTGTCCGAGGCGGGCGCGCGCGTGAGCGCGGTCATGGAGGCCGTCGAGCTTTGGCATGCGCAAGATCTCGACCACCTGGCCCAGGTCGAGATGTCAGTGCGTGAGATGCGTTATGGCAACACGATCGACGACGATACCTTCCACTGGCGACAAGACTCACGACTCGCCGAAGCCCTTGCGATCCCGTGGATTTCGGCCCATTCCCTGCATCACGCAGACGACGCGTGGCTTCCCCGGAACATGATCGAGCTGGATTTCACGCTGCCGCCATCGATGCAGCCGCACATGTTCTATCTCACTTCCAATGGCGTCGCGTCCGGGAACTGTCTAGAAGAAGCGCTCGTTCACGCCCTCTGCGAGCTGATCGAGCGTCACGCGTTGTTTTTGGATCACACACAGCAACGGTCTGTCACCGCCATCGACGCCGACTCTGTCGAGTGCGCCACGGTTCGAGGCCTGATCGCGCGCGTGCACGATGCTGGGATGAAGTTGGCCCTCTACGATGCCACTTGGGAGTTGGGTGTGCCGGTGGCGGTGGCAGAGATGGTGGCGCCGGATCTGCCGAACGTGTGGCGAGGCTCCGGGTGTCACCCGAGCCCGGAGGTCGCGCTGTCGCGCGCGATCACCGAGGCGGCGCAATCGCGCTTGACCTACATCGCGGGTTCGCGCGACGACCTCATCCCGTTGGCGGAGCAGGTCGATGTGGCGAGGCCCTTCGAGCGTTTTCGTCCACCTGCAGGAGAGCGTCGCTTCGACGCGATTCCCGACGTGTCCACCTCGAACGTGAGCGATGACCTCGAACGTGTGCTCGAACGTCTGGCCGCGCGCGCGTTCTCGGCCTACTACGTCGATCTGACGCGCGACGACGTACGTGTCCCCGTGGTGCGCGCGTTCGTCCCGGGCCTGAAGGAGGCGCTGCATGCCTGACATCGTCGTGTTTGCGGGCCCGTGTATCGCCGAGCCCGACGCCGAGCTGGCGGCCATGCTCCCGCGCGTGTGGGTCTGCCCTCCCGCGCAACGGGGTGACTTCCTGCGTGCGCTCGGCGCGCGCGTGAAGACGATCGTCCTCCTGGATGGCTATTACCACAACGTCCCCGCCGTCACGCACAAGGAGATCCTCGAGGCACTGCACGAAGGCGTCCGCGTCTATGGCGCCGCCAGCATGGGAGCGCTGCGCGCAGCAGAGATGCAGCGCTACGGCATGATCGGAGTGGGTGAGGTCTTCGCTCGCTTCCACGCCGGCGTCCTCGACGGTGACGATGAGGTGGCGATCCTCCATACCGAGGCCGAACACGGATATCGACCCGTGACCGTGGCCTTGGTCGAGCTGCGACACGCGCTGGCCGAAGACGACGAACTCTACAACGCGGACGCGCCGTCGCGGGCGCTTTCGAATGCGTTTCTGGCGGCGGTCAAGACCCTGCCCTTCACCGAGCGCGATCCGCACACGGTGCAAGACATCGCCTTGCGGATTCTCGGCAAAGAGCGCACGCACAGGCTGCGAGCCCGCTTGCGCGGTGGCGGACTCAAGCGCGCGGACGCCAAACGCGCGCTGCGCCGGGCGCTCGACGAGACACCCCGCATCGTCCCGTCGCGTCGCCCTGCGCATCGCACGTCGTTCTCGGGGCGCTTCCGCGAGTTCTATCTGGGACCCGCTCGTCTCGAAGCACCGGCGTGGTCTCGACCGACCTATCGCAAGGCCTGGACGATGGTGCAAATGCACCATCCACAAGCGCCGCGCTTCGTGCGCTCGCTCCGTTTGCGTTTCCTGCTGGCCTCCGCGGCACGTCACGTGGGTTTGCGGCCGCGACCCGAGCGCGTGCACGAGTACGCGGCGCAGCTCGAGGCTGCGCTCGAAAGCAGTGCAGGCGTGAACGGGTCTGATGCGTTACCGCTCGCGCAAGGCGAGGTCTGGGAGGAAGCCGAAACCCAGGCGCTCGCCGACCGCGCGCGCGAACGTTTCAAATCCGAGAACGCGGCGTTGGCCGATCTGGCGGCGCGGTTGGGCTTGGATCCCGAGCGGGCGCGCTCGCAGCTCTTTGCGTGTCTCGAAGCGCAGGACGATCTCATGCCAGCGTGGTTGCTGGTTCGGGCGTGCGTTTTCTCCAGCGTGATCTCCGAGGCTCTGTCCACGGCCGAGGCGTGCCTCGAGGTCTACGCGGCGTTCCGCGCCTGGGCGCGTGGCAGGCGCATCACCGAGCGCGAAGTCGTGCGCACGGCTGCGCGCCTGTGGGAATGCTCGCCGCAAAGCGTCGAGCGCGCGGCCGCGCGGCGTGGCCTGTTTCGTGCCCACGGCTTCTCTGCGGGTTTCCACGAACTCGTCGAGATGCTCGTCCCGGCCGAAAAGCTGCACACGCCGCTCAACGACTACCCACACCGCAAGCAGCTGCTTGCGCGCATGCCGCTGCGCCACGTTCTACGTGGCACCAGGCGCACACGCACGAGGCGTCCTCGAACACGCTCGACGCCTGCGCGTCACGTGCGCGTCGCCGTATAGAACCAGCGCTTGACGCGTTTCTCATCCATCCACGCGGCGGCGCGATCGGCCTCGCGTTCGATCTCGGCCAGCAACGCCTGGCTCCCTTCGTGGATGAACATGCTGCGCAGACGACGCGCGGCGCTCCGTTGCCGGCGCCAGATGCCGCGCTCGTGACGTGTCACGTCGACCGCCGAGAACGTGAGGCCGTGTTCGTGAAGAGCGCGACCGACTGCCGTGTCCGTCGGTCGGAGCCGGCGCGCCTCCCGCGCGTCGGGCGCCAGCTCGCTGCAGAAAACCCCGAGTCGCCCACCCGAACGAAGCAACGAAGCCAGCTTGCGCACGGTACGTGCAACGTCATCGGTGTAGTAGACGCTGTCGATCGCGTAGATGGCGTCGAACGATGCGCGGAACCGTCGTGACACCACGTCCCCAACGACGAAGCGCAAACGACGGCGTTTCGAGCGCGTGCGCGCGCACGCGCGCTGGATGGCTTTCGGCGCCAGGTCCACACCCGTCACATGCGCGCCGGTCTTGTCAGCAACGTGCTCCGTGAGCCGGCCCACGCCGCACCCCACGTCCAGCACGCGCATGCCACGGCGCAGTCGGAGGCTCTCCAGCAGAAGCTCGAGCTGCTTCGTGTCGGTGAGGCTGTACTGCCCGAGGTCCATCCCGAAAACGCGGCTGCAGAACACGCCGTATGCCGCGCTCGAGCCGATGCGCCGCAGCAAGGTATCGAACGCTCGCGCCGTGTAACGCCTGCGCAGCCGATCGGCGCGCTGGCGCTGGGCGGCGGGGACCACGAACGTGCGCCCGCGCCGCTGCAGGAGCCCCCGTGCGACCAGCACATCGAAGGCGTACTGCCAACGTGGGGCCGTGTCCGGGAAGAAGAGCGGCCCGTGTTCGGCGAGCACACGTTTCGTCGCCGTGACCGGAGCGCCGGTGCGCCAATGACGCGGACGCCGCTCGACAGCGCGCACGAGGGCCAGGAGCTGTTGTTCGGGCTCGCGCAGCCTTGAGCGCATCGGACGTGCCGCCACTCCGGTGCCGCCTTCGAGTCTCGTCTCTGGTGTCGCCATATCGTGGATGCTACCATGATGAGGATTCCCTCAGAGTCCCGAACGTCCTTGGTGTCGCGCACGCGCGGCAAGCCGGGGGATGATGCGATGCAAACGTCCCGACGCACGCACATGGCGGTCCCCGGAGGACCGCGAGCGCTGCACAGGATCCACCGAGCTGGACGCTTCGATCTCGTCGAGGTCCATCGGAAGCACGGCGTGCGGCTGGTGCGTCCCGACTCCAAGCGCCAACGCGTCCCTTCCCTCCATGAGGCGGCCCGACGCGCGATGCCAGCGCTCCAGAAGGGCAAGCCGGCAGCACGCGTTGCAACACAGGTTGCCATGGATTTGGGTTCGGCGGACGATTCGCGCTGGCTGCTGTGGAGCCGCGCCAAGGAAAAGTCGACGATCTGCAAGGTGGAGGGATCGTTCACTGTCCCGGAAATGCCACGCAACAAAGGCGATCAGGTGATCTACATCTCTCTCGGCGTCGAGGGCAGCGACGGAACCCTGCGCACCGCGTTGCAGTGGGGCTTCAACGGCGGGAGCGGTGGACCACAGTGGGGCTTCGCTTGCTGGTACGAGGATTTGACCGGGATGGGCGATGACATCACCGTGATGAGCTGCCTCGAGCCCATCGAAACGGGCGACACGCTGGA
>JBFJHN010000320.1:0-4567 GCA_041613275.1 Candidatus Krumholzibacteriia bacterium
CGCACGTCGCTTCACAATCTCCAGGTGGTGGTCGAGCCGCGCGCCGAAGTGCGCAACGAGCTGATCCTGAGCGCGCACTACGACACCAAGACCGAGTGGCTCGATCATGTCGAGCGCACCGTGGTGTTCGCGGTGACGTCCGTGCTGCTGGCGTGGGCGTGCGGCGCGATCGTTCTCCGCGCACGCGGCGCGCGAGCGGCCGCGACGCTGGCCGGCGTGGCGCTCGTGGTCAGTGCGACGCAGCTGGTTTCGGGACACCTGGTGCGCGCGCGCAGCCCAGGCGTCGTGGACGACGCAGGCGCCTGCGCCGTTCTCGTCCAGCTCGCCGGAGCGCTTCGTGAAACGCCCGCCGAGCACACGCGTGTGCGTTTGCTCTGGTTCGCGGGCGAGGAGATCGGCGCCCAGGGCAGCGCGGCTTTCGTGCGCGCGTTCCACCCGACACGCCCCACTCGTGCCGTGAACCTCGAGGGCATCGGCGGAGGTCCGCGGCTGGGCTGGGGCGCGCTCGAGTGGACGTCGCGCGGGATCCGCTCCGCCGACGCCACGCTGGTCGAGGCGCTCGCGGACGAAGCGCACGCCGAGGACGCCGCTCCCGTACGCCTGCGCTATCCCTTGTGGACCGACGCCGGAGCCTTCATGGCTGCGGGCATCCCGGCCTTGACGATCGTCAACCTACGCGAGGGTGCGCGCACCTTGCGCAACCTGCACGGTCCGGGGGACGATCTTGCGCGCTTCGACGCGCGCGGTTTCGCGCGCACGCGTGACACGCTGCAACGCATCGTGGCCCACGTCGACGCCATTCATTCCGCCCCCTGAGGTTTCCGCAGCCCGGCCGCTCGGCCGGTGGATCAGCTGGTGTCGAAACGCGCGCGCAGCACATCGATCAGCGCCACCGAGAACGGGCAACGCGCATCGGGCAGCGCATGCACGCAGCCATTCCAAGTGCGCGGCCGACGGCGCAGATCGAGCCAAGCGACGGCACCGAACATGCCCCCGGCATCGACTCTCGCGACCGCCTCGTGCACCGCCGCAGGCTCGACGTTCCCCAGGACCAGAAGGTTGGGCGTCTCCCGCGAGGCCTGTTCACGTGCGGCTTCCCACAGCGCGTGCACCGCGCGCGCGCCGCCGCGCCGGCGACGGCGGGCCCGGCTCTCGTGCGACTTCACCTCGACGTGGAAGGCGCGCGACAGGAACCAGGCGCGTGCGTCGGCCCGCCGCAGGCCGCGCGTGGGCACGTCGAGCTCCATGCTCCGGACGACGTCGACCAGTCGCGCGCAAGCGTGCAGCTCGTAGGCGGCCGCCGGAACCTGGCGCTCGACACGCAACGGCGCGCGATACACCTGCACCAGGCGCGGCGCGTCGACCAGCTCGCCAAGCGTGTCGAGCGCCTGTTCGACGAACGGCCACCACCCGGCGCAGCGCGCGAGCAACGCCCGCCCGCGCGCTGTACGCGCGAACGTCGGACCCAATACGGCCGTCGTCCACGGCCCGGGACGGGCGCCGGACGTCCGCGCGCCGTCGGTTGCGTGGGCTCGGGCGAACCGGTATGCTGCCGATCGCTCGGCATCATGCGGTCCCGCCTGATCCGTACCTGCGGCAAGCAACGCGTTGGCCTCCGGAGGAGAAGTGGCAAAGGAAACGCTGTCCGTCGTCGACAACAGGACCGGGAAGTCCTACGAGCTGCCCATCACGCACGGCACCATTCGCGCCATGGATCTGCGCCAGATCCGCGTGTCGGACGACGATTTTGGGGTGATGAGCTACGACCCGGGATTCAAGAACACGGCGGCGTGTGAAAGCCGCATCACCTACATCGACGGCGACAAGGGAATCCTGCTCTACCGTGGTTACCCCATCGAGCAGCTGGCGGAGGACAGCTCGTTCCTGGAGTGCTCGTATCTGCTCCTGGAAGGTGAGCTGCCCACGAAATCGCAGCTCGACGACTTCGTGCGCGAGATCACGCACCACACGATCCTACACGAGAACGTCAAGAAGTTCATGGAAGGCTTCCGCTACGACGCGCATCCGATGGGCATGCTTCTGTCGACCGTCGGTGCGCTGTCGACCTTCTACCCCGCGGCGCGCGACATCCTCGACCCCGCGTCGCGCCGGCGACAAGCGGTGCGCCTGATGGCCAAGGTCGCCACCATTGCGGCGTTCTCGTATCGACACTCCATCGGGCTGCCGTACGCCTACCCCGACAACGACCTGTCGTACACGGGCAACTTCCTGAACATGATGTTCAAGATGACCGAGCTGAAGTACGAGCCTGACCCCGTCCTGGAGCGCGCTCTCGACGTCCTGTTCATCCTGCACGCCGACCACGAGCAGAACTGCAGCACGAGCGCCATGCGCACGGTCGGAAGCTCCCACGCCGACCCCGACGCCTCGGTGGCCGCGGCCGTGGGAGCGCTGTACGGACCGCTGCACGGCGGGGCCAACGAAGCGGTGCTCCGCATGCTGGAGGAGATCGGCGACGTCGGGCGCGTGCCCGACTTCGTCACGCGGGTGAAGGCAGGCGAGACGCGTCTCATGGGCTTCGGGCACCGCGTCTACCGCTCGTACGATCCGCGCGCCAAGATCATCCAGAAGATGGCCGAGCGCGTGTTCGAGGTCACCGGACGCAACCCGCTCCTCGACATCGCGCTCGAGCTCGAGCGCATCGCACTGGAAGACGAATACTTCATCGAGCGCAAGCTCTACCCCAACGTCGACTTCTACTCGGGCCTCATCTACCAGGCCATGGGCTTCCCCACCACCATGTTCCCGGTCCTGTTCGCCATCGGACGTACCGTGGGCTGGCTGGCTCAGTGGGAAGAGATGCTGCTCGATTCGGAAACGAAGATCGCGCGCCCGCGCCAGATCTATCTGGGCTCCGAGCGCCGCGACTACGTGCCCATCACGAAGCGCCGTTGACCGCGGACCGAAAGGCCGCTTATGGGCCCGCGCGAGCTCGAGTTGCGCGAGCTCGAAGACGACGAGCTCGACGAAGCCAACCGCATCTACGCGCGCATCGACTTTGCGCCCTCGGTGCGTCCGCGTGACCGCACCTTCGGAGCCTCCCTGCGTGGCGTGCTCGTCGGCCTGGCGCGCATCAACGCCTACCGTGATGCAACCGAGATCGGCGGCTTCTGGACCGATCCCGACTCGCGCGGCCAGGGCGTCGCCACGGCGCTCCTGCGGCACGTCATCGAACGCGTGCCCGACGACCGCCGCTGCTTCTGCATTCCCTTCGCGCACCTCGCCGGCTTCTATCGTGCGCACGGCTTCCGCGACGTCGCCGCGGAGGATCTCGTCCCCACGTCGATCCTGGAGAAGGTCGCCTGGTGCGCGCGCCAGCGTCAGGCGGGCAAGTACCCCCCCATCGCGCTGCTTACGCTCGCTCGCGACGCCACGCAACTCCCGCCGCGGGAGTGACAGCGCACGAATCTCTCTCGGAAGAGCGTGACGTCAGGCGCCCACGGTCATTTCTTTGATGCGGAGCGCCGGCGCGCAGGTGGATCCGCGCCAACGCATGTCGGAGCCGATGGCGTCGATGTTGCGCAACATGTCGAGCGTGTTCGACGCCACCGTGATCTCGTCGACCGGAAAAGCGATTTCGCCACGCTCGACCCAGAACCCCGCGGCCTGGAAGGCGTAGTCCCCCGTGGTGGGGTTGTAGCCGAACGAGCCGGAATCGACGTAGTAGAAGCCGCGTTCCACGTCGAGCATCTCCTCGAGCGCTGCCGTGCCCGATGCCAGATGCAGCGTGTGGGGCCCGATGCTCGGCGTGTCGTCGTAGTCGCGAACCGCGTTGCCGGTGGAGCGCGTACCGGCGCGACGCGACGCGGCGTCATCGTAGAGGAAGCTCGCACAGACGCCCTGATCCACCAGCGGCGTCGTCTGCGTCGCGATGCCCTCACCGTCGAAGGGCGCGCTTCCGACACCGCGCGCGCGGCGCCCGTCGTCCACCAGCGAGACGCCTGGCGCCGCAATCGTCTCCCCCAGCCGATCGGCCAGGTAGGAGGTCTTCTTGCGCGCCGCGTCGCCCGAGAACGCGCCCGCGATCTGGCGGATCCAGTGTGCCGCGATGTCCGGATGCATGATCACGGGAACGCGCTGTGTCTCGACGCGCCGCGGACCGAGCCGGCGCACGGCCTGACGCGCCGCTTCGGCGCCGAGGACCTCGGGCACCTCGGCGTCGTCGAGGTGACGCCACGTTCCGCCCTCGTACCAGCCTTGCTGACGGCCGTCGTCGTCCTCGGCCAGGGCGCCGACGTACAGCGCGATGAAGGTGTCGCGGGATTCCAGCACCGGACCGTACGAGGTCGCAAACGCCACACCGCCCGCGTAGCTTTGCGCCTGGCACATCTGCGTGCGACGCACGCGGGCATCCGTCTCGCGCGCCGCACGCTCCATCGCGAGCGCGCGCTCGCGCAGCGAATCGGCGCTGAGCTCGACGACGCGAGCATCCCAGAGATCGAGCGCGGCGTCCCCCGGCGTGGCGAAGCCGCTCTGCGGCAGCGCCGCCCAGGGATTCTCGGGAGCCAGACGGGCCAGCTGCACGGCGCGCTGCCCCAGCGAAGCG
>JBFJHN010000321.1:0-4566 GCA_041613275.1 Candidatus Krumholzibacteriia bacterium
GGTCAACGGCGAGCCCATCGAGGTGCGCGGCGTACGCAACATCTTCCGCTACCGGTTGGAGAACTGATGCTCGTGCGGTGTTCGAAGCGCGCAGTATCCGGCGGCCCGCGGGTCCTGGGACGCCGCGGGTTCGCGGCCGTCGTTGGGATGCTGCTGCTGGCCAACGCTAGTGAAGTGCTGGCGCAGGAATCGCGCGGCATCACCATGCGCGAGAGGGTGTACGAAAAGCTCAGCCGCGCCCAGGAGGCTGCCGACGCCAAGGACTTCGCCAAGGCCTTCGAGTTCCTGCAGGACGTCGAGAAGATGCGCGACCTCGAGCCCTACGAGAAGGCGCAGCTGTACACGGCGTACGGATTCATCTACTTCACGCAGGAGAAGTATGCACAGAGCATTCAGGCGTACGAGAAGGTTCTGCAACAGGAGAATCTGCCGCCTGCGCTGCAGGCTAGCACGCTCTACACGCTGGCGCAGCTGCAGTTCCACGCCGAGGACTACGGCAAAGCCATCCAGTACTTGGAGCGTTGGCTGAGCAACGCCACCAACCCGGGGCCCGAGCCGTACGTTCTCCTGGGCCAGGCGTACTACCAGCTCGAACGCTATCGTGAGGCTGTCGCACCCGTGGAGCGAGCGCTTGCGATCGCGCGTGAGCGCGATCAGCCGATCAAGGAGAACTGGTACCTGCTGCTGCGCGCGATCTACTACGAGCTCGAGGATTATCCGAAGCTGCTCGAGGTCCTCGAGATCCTCGTCACGCAGTTCCCGCGCAAGCAGTACTGGATCGATCTCGGCGCCACCTACAGCGCGATGGGGGACGAGAAGCGCCAGCTGGCCGCATACGATGTCGCTTATGCGCACGGCTACCTGGACGGCGCGCGCGAGATCGTGCTCTACGCGCAGCTGCTGCTCCAAGCCAACGCGCCGTATCGGGCCGGGGTGGTTCTCCAGAAGGGCTTGGCCGACGGCGTGCTGCAGAAGACGGTGCAGAACTACAAGCTGCTGTCGCAGGCGTCGATCCTCGCTCGTGAGGACACCCAGGCCATCGAAGCGCTCACGCAGGCGGCCAAGCTCTCCGACGACGGCGAGCTCGACGCGCGGCTGGCCCAGTCGTACGCCAACCTCGACGACTGGGAGAACGCCATCAAGGCGGCACGCTCGGCGCTCGAGAAGGGCGTGGAGGACGCGCACGACATGCACGTTCTCATCGGCATGGCGCACTTCGAGAAAGAGCGCTACGACGAAGCCAAGACGGCTTTCCGTCTTGCACAGAAATCCCCCGATGCGCGTGGCACCGCGTCCAAGTGGATCGTGTACATCGAAAGCGAAGAGCGGCGATTGCAGGAGTTGCGCAGGTCTCTCAACTGAACACCGTAGGAGTCGACGCGTGCGGACGCGAGGCGCGCCAGCACCTCACGTTGGCGCGGGCGGCGTGACGTTCGTCGGCGCACGCACCGCTTCGCTCCGCGCGAGAGCGCGTGCCGCCTCGACCACCTGCTCTTCCTTGGGCAGCATATGGAGCGCCGCGGGTCCCAGCGGGATGTAGGTGTCTTCGCCGACGACGCGCTGGAGCGGCAATCCCGGCGCGCAACGGGTGACGACCGTTGTGATCACGGCTTCGCTCAGCCCGCCGCTGCGACGGCCTTCGTCGACGACCAGCACGCGACCACACTCGTTGGCCTGCCGCACGATCGCCTCCTCGTTCAGCGGCGCCAGCCAGCGCAGATCGACCACGCGCGCGCGGATCTGGTGCTCGTCGCGCAGCGTGCGCGCCGCACGCAGCGACAGCGGCACGCCGTTCCCGAAGGTCAGAATGGCAAGATCGCGGTGCTCAGGTTCGTAGACGCGTTCGTGGCCGAACGGCACCGCCTGCTCGGGAGGCGGAAACGCAAACTGCCAGCCGCCGTCCTTCGGCGCGTACAGATCCTTGGTCATGTACAGCGCGATGGGTTCGAGGAACAGAACAACGCGTCCATCCACCTGAGCCAACGCCATGCAGGTGCGCAGCATGCCGACGGCGTCGTCGCCGCGCGAAGGGCAAGCCACGACCAGCCCCGGGATGTCGCGCAGCGCGGCGATGCTGTTGTCGTTGTGGAAGTGGCCGCCGAAGCCCTTCTGGTAGGCGAGCGACGCGATGCGCACCACCATGGGATTGCGATAGACGCGGTTCGAGAAGAACTGCATCGAGGCGGCCTCGCCGCGGATCTGGTCGCAGGCGTTGTGGAAGTAGGCCAGGTACTGGATCTCGGGAATGGGCAGCAGCCCCATGAACCCGCAGCCCTGGGCCAGGCCGAGAATCGACTCTTCGTCGAGCAGCGTGTTGAACACGCGCCCGGCGCGAAACGTCTTCTCGAGGCCCGCGGTGACGTGGTACACGCCGCCCTTGCGCGCGACGTCCTCGCCGAAGACGAGCGCTTGCGGATACTTGGCCAGCAGGTCGGCGAGGGCCTGGTTCAGCAGCGCGGCGAGGTGCCGCGGGGGCAGCCGCTCCGGCAGCCTGTCCTCGGAGCCGAACGCCTGCAGTCGGCGGCCGCCGTAGTCGGCGCGCGTCGCCTCGGCCTCGACCGACGCGGGCGAGTGCGGCGCCAGAGCGGCGAGCACGCTCTCGGAGCTTTCGTGACGCGGGTGCTTGCGCGTGATCTCGGCCGTCGATCGCACCCGCGCGCGCAACGCCTCGTACTGATCGAGGATCTCGGTGGATTCGCGCAGGCCGCACTCCAGCACCGTGCGCGCCGTCGCCAGCAACGGGTCGCGCGCCTCGTCGAGTTCGACCTCGGCCAGCGCGCGGTATTCGAGCTCGACGTCGGTTCCCGCGTGCCCGAGAAGGCGCACCATCTTGATGTGCAGGAACACCGGCACGCGGCGTGAACGGCAGTGGTCCACGGCGGCGGCCGCCTTTTCGAACGTGTCGACGACGTCGATGCCGTCGGCGCGGTAGTACGCCAACGCCGGCCAGGCCTCGAACTGCTGTTCGATGTAGCCGGGCGGCGACTTCACCGAGATGCCCAAGCCGTTGTCCTCGCACACGAACAGGATGGGCACCGGGACGTGCTGGTAGCTGGTCCACGAAGCGGTGTTGAAGGCCCCGAGAGCGCTCTTGTGGTTCGTGGTGGCGTCGCCGAACGAGCACAGGACGATGCTGTCGGTCGGCACCGGCGGCTCGACGCCAATCTTCTTGGCGCGCGCGAGCGCCATGGCGGTCCCGACCGCCTTGGGAAGATGGCTGGCGATGGTGCTGGTCTGCGGCAGGACCCACAGCGGCGCGCTGCCCCACACCTTGTGCCGGCCGCCCATGGGATCGTCCGCGCTCGCCATGAGCGACAGCAGCGTGTCGCGGATGGGATCGATGCCGTCGACCTGACGTGAGCGCTGGACCATGAGCGCTGCGCTGCGGTAGTGCAAGAATGCAGGGTCGGTGTGGCGCGCGAGCTGTCCGAGGACGACGTTGCCCTCGTGGCCGGCGCTGCCGATGGTATAGAAGACGGCGTCCTCGGCGCGCAGGCGGCGCGCCTCGAGATCGAGAATGCGCGCCGTCATCTGCGATTCGAGCAGCTCGAGCAACAACGCACCGCGCAGCGAGCTGCCCGGACGCACCGGCTCCTGCGGGTGCATGCGGCGCGCGGGCGCACGGTCCCACGCGCGCAGGAACTCCACGAAGTTGCGATCGACGATTTCGGCGCGATTGAACATGCGCGCGGCGTTTCAGAAAGCGGAGACGCCCGTGAGCTCGCGTCCCACGGCGAGCTCGTGGATGGTCTCGGTTCCCTCGTACGTGATGACGCTCTCGAGGTTGAGCATGTGACGGATCGGCGAGCACTCGATGCTGATGCCGCCGGCGCCCAGGATGTCGCGCGCCTCGCGAGCGACGTCCAGCCCCATGCGCACGTTGTTCCACTTGGCCAGGGATACCTGGGTCGGGTGCATCTTGCCCGCGTCCTTCAAGCGCCCGAGCTGGAGCGCCAGCAGCTGCGCCGTGGTGATACGCCGCGTCATGTCGGCCAAACGCCGCTGGATGGTCTGGGTGTGCGACAACGGGTGGCCGAACAGGACACGCTGCTGGCTGAACGCAAGCGCCTCGTCGAAGCTGGCGATCGCAGCCCCGATGGCGCCCCAAGCGATGCCGTAGCGCGCCTGCGTCAGACACGAAAGCGGCGCCTTCAAGCCCTTGGCCTTGGGCAGGCGGTTCTCGTCCGGCACCTCGACATGATCGAGGAAAAGCTCCGAGGTCACGGATGCGCGCAACGAGTACTTGCGCAGGATGTCGCGCGAGGTGTAGCCATCCATGCCCTTCTCGACGATGAACCCCTGGATGCCGTCGTCCGTCGTCGCCCAGATGATGGCGATGTCGGCAATGGTGCCGCTCGTGATCCACATCTTGGCGCCGTTCAGCACCCAGCCTTCCCCCTTGCGTGTGGCATGCGTCTTCATCGCACCCGGGTCCGAGCCGCCGTCCGGCTCGGTCAGACCGAAGCAGCCGATGACCTCGCCGCGGGCCATCGGCGGCAGCCAGCGGGTTTTCTGCTCCTCGCTCCCGTAGGCATGGATCGGCCACATGCACAGGCTGCCCTGCAC
>JBFJHN010000322.1:0-4562 GCA_041613275.1 Candidatus Krumholzibacteriia bacterium
CCATCCCGGTCGAATCGTCGCCGCGACTCATGTAGCGAGCCTGCGCGCGCAGGATCCAGCGATCCTCGGCGGGAGTCAGGCCTGCGTCCACGCTGATGCCGGCCGCGAAAGCGGTGACCGGCGCGACAAGAATGCCCGCCATCAGAAGCATCCGACCGAAACGAGAGACTTGGGGCTTCATTCGAGGCGCTTACCAGGCGTGAAGTTGGCCCTACGGATGGCATCGTACACGAGCTCGTCGTCGAGCCGCTGGCCGGGTCGCACCTGAACCAACAGGCGCCGTTCCTTCCAGCTCGCCTTGGCGTCCAGAACGGCTGGAATCTTCAGAACCAGATTCTCGACGCCTCCGTGGCAACCCGGACAGTCCATGCCGAGAACCTCGTACACCCGAACCTCCGTGTTCGGGTCCGCGATGTTGGGCTCCTTGATGCTCCGTCGCGAGCAGCCCACGGCCACGGCGAGAACAACCAGAGCCGTAAGGATCGCTTGCTGACGCATGTCTCATCCCCCCGAGAGCGCTCCAGCGCAACGAATAGGCAAGAGACGCTCCACTCTTTGGCGCGCGTTGCGCTTTAACGACCTCAGATGCGATTGATCCGAACATGCGCAAGACCGCCTGCAACCATATGGAGCCCGTGCACGAAGCGCAAGTGCACGTGCGAGTGGCCCGGCTTCGACGAGACGCGGCTTGTCGGGCCCGAGGACGATACGCCCCAGTACGTTGTCTGCTCGTGGACCCGGTTCCAATCGTCCTGCGTATCCGATTCGAATTGGCTCGTGCGAGGAAACATCGGGAAGAGTAGCGTGATGACATGTCGAGCCTGATTTGGTATCCGGGCCACGACGTCGTTCTGCCGCATATTGTCCGTGCGGAGAACAGCCACATCTTCGATGCCGCTGGGAAACGCTACGTCGACCTCGAGTCCGGCGTGTGGTGTACGTCGATTGGACACGGAAACGCGCGAGTCCTTCGCGCGATGATGGATCAAGCGGCGCAGATTGCGCACAGCGGCTACTGCTACTCCAGCGAGGTCGTCGAAAGCGCAGCACAAGAGGTGCTCTCACTCTTGGGTTTCGACGGCGGTCGTTGCGTGTTCTTGTGCTCCGGCAGCGAGGCCATCGAGTTCGGCGTGCGACTCATGCAGATGGCCGTGCGCCAGCCGATGCTCTTGACGATGGCTGACTCCTACTTTGGAGCCTACGGGGCGGCCAGCCGACGGGAGAAAGAGGGCTGGTATTGCTACGATTGGCTCGGTTGCGCCGATTGCTCGGACACCACCGGCCCGTTGGCCTGCACCCATTGGGCGGCGATTCCCTTCGCGCGCGTCGGTGGCTTTCTTTTCGAGCCTGGGAGCTCGTCGGGCTTCGTGCGCTTTCCGCCTCGGAAGCGTGTCCACGACATTGTCGAGCGCGTGCGAAAGAACGGTGGCCTGTACATGGTGAACGAGGTGACGACCGGGTTCGGGCGCACGGGATCCTGGTTCGGCCACGACCACTACGACATCCGCCCCGACATCGTCGCTCTGGGGAAGAGCATCGGCAACGGCTACCCGGTGAGCGTGACGGCTTTTGCTCCGGGCGTGATCGAACGCCTCGGCAGCAAATCGTTCCTCTATGCGCAGTCGCACCAGAATGATCCGCTCGGCGCAGCCATCGTGCGCGAAGTCATCCGCACGGTTCACGACGAGAAGCTCATCGAGCGCGGTGCCGCGATGGGTCGCGTTCTGGTGCGTGGACTCGAGGCAATTCGCGAGCGCACGGGTGCGATCCGGGCGGTCCGCGGGCGCGGGCTCATGGTGGCAGTGGAGCTGCACGACGACAGCGAGCACTCTCGGGCGATTCACGTGCAGCGGGAACTCGTGCGACGGGGCTACATCCTGGCGCGGCGCGCGGGGACGAGCGTGTTCAGGATCGACCCACCGCTGACCATCGAGCCTCAGGACCTGATGGACTTCCTTGCCGAACTCGAATCCTTGCTGAGAAGTGAGGCGCCGGAGTAGCCCGCATTTCGAGGCTTCGTTCGACGTCGTAAGCTCGGCACGGCCTGCGGCTTGTTGGGCAGAACCGAGCACGTGCCCAGCTCGATCGACGCTCATCACGATCGTGAATCCGATCCGCGACTGATAGACTCGAGGCGACGAGCTGGTCGACCGTTTTCGCGTCGCTTCACGGCGGCCTCGCGTTCCCCTTCTCCCCAGTCGAGCTTTCCGACGGCTGGAAGAGGGGGTACCCTCACAGGATCGCGATTGACGCCTTGCGGGGCGCCGCCGGGGAGCGTATTTGCTCGGTCGAGTTCTGGCTCACTATGAGATCGTCGAGAAGATCGGCTCGGGTGGCATGGGCGTCGTCTACCGCGCCCGCGATACGAAGCTGAATCGTGACGTCGCTCTCAAAGTCCTCGATCCCGCCGTCGCCGAAGACCCCGAGCGCCGCATGCGTTTCCAGCGCGAGGCCCAGGCGATCGCGGCTCTCAAGCATCCCAACATCGTGACCATCTACTCCGTCGAGGAAGCCGATGGCGTGGTGTTCCTCACGATGGAGCTGTTGGAAGGCCCGAGCCTGGCGGACGTCATCCCCGCGGATGGCGTCACTTCGGAACGCTTCTTCGAGATCGCCATCCCTCTCGCCAACGCCGTGGCGAGCGCGCACAAGAAGCAGATCACGCACCGCGACCTCAAACCGGCGAACATCATGTTCGACGCCGAGGGTCACCTCAAGGTGCTGGACTTCGGGCTTGCAAAGCTACTCGCAATCGAGCCCGACGCTGGCGACGAGACGCTCGCCATGGATGTTGGCGTCACGCAGGCCGGGGTCGTACTGGGGACGACGGCGTACATGTCCCCAGAGCAGGCCGAGGGCAAGTCGATCGATCATCGCTCGGATATCTTTTCGCTGGGAATCATCCTCTACGAGCTGTGCACGGGTGCTCGTCCCTTCAAAGGGGACACGAGCCTTTCGATTCTGAGCTCCATTCTCAAAGACGTCCCGGAGCCCGTGACCGCACAGAAGACGATGCTGCCGACGTCGCTGGGGCCTATCGTCGAGCGCTGCCTCGCCAAGTCTCGCGAGGCTCGCTACCAGTCGGCCGCCGACCTCGGACATGAGTTGCGGGAGCTCCAGCGCGAGGTCACGAGCGGCCAAGCGAGCCTCGGGCCACACTCGCCGCCGGAACCGCCGGCCGCCGCCGTGGCGGTACCGGTGCGCAAGCTCGTGCTCTACGCCTTGCCGATCGTCGTGCTGCTCGCGCTGGGTGTCTTCTTGATCGGCCGGCGACAATCCCTGCCCGACGCGGGTGCCGACTCGAATGCGGAGCGCACGCGACTTGTGGTACTGCCGTTCGAAAACGTGGGGAGTGCGGAGCACGAGTATTTCGCGGATGGGATCACGGGGGAGATCACGGCGCGTCTTGCGCGTCTGTCGGGCCTCGGTGTGATCTCTCGCACGAGCGCCTTCCAGTACAAACGGACCGAACAGAGCTTGCAACAGATTGGCGACGAGCTGGACGTACGCTACATCCTCGAGGGCACCATCCAGTACGCCAGCGTCAACGGCACAACACGCGTGCGCATCCACCCCCGGCTCATTCGCGTCGACGACGATACCCACGTCTGGGGCGAATCGTACGATGAAGTGCTCGATGACATCTTCAGCGTTCAATCCATCATTGCGTTGCGGGTGGCTTCTGCCCTCAATGTCACCCTTCTCGATCAAGAAATCCGAAGCGTGGAGGCGCGGCCGACCGGCAACCAGGAGGCCTACGATGCCTACCTGCGTGCACAGGATCTGTCTGTGATCAGCCCGGAACGGTCGCCGCTTCGAATTGAGCTGCTCGAGACGGCGGTGCGTTTGGATCCGCGCTTCGCGCTGGCGCACGCCGCTCTCTCGGAAGCGCACTCACTCGTGTATCATGAGGGTGACCGCCAAGGCATCCACGCGCAGCGCGCGCTTTCTGCAGCAGAGACAGCGCTCCGCCTCGAGCCGGACCTACCCGAAGCCTCTCTGGCACTCGGCTGGTATCACTATCGGATTTTTCGTGACTACGACCGTGCACTCGAGCACGTAAGCGTGGCGCGCCAGAAGCTTCCCACAGACAGCCGTGTGTTGCACGCCGTCGGAATCATCCAGAAGCGGCGGGGACGATTCGAGCGAGCCATCGAGAGCTTCGAAAAAGCCCTCGAGCTGAGTCCGCGCGCGGGAATCTTTGCGTACGAAATTGGCATCTGCAACCGCTACCTGCGCCGATACTCCGAGACGTTGCGCTACTACGACCTGACGGCGGCGATGGCACCCGGCGAGTTGTACATTCGACAATCGAAGTTCAGGCTTTATCTTTTTCACCTCGGAGACGTTGAAAGCGCGCGCAGCACGCTCGATGACTACCCGGGCCCGCCGGCGGACATCCACTCTGACTGGTACCAACTCGAGCTGACTCAACGGAACTACGTAGCTGCCCTGGCCCATGCTGAGGCCATTCAGCAGACGGCCGAGACGCAGTCGGAATACGCGCCCGCCGCTCTCCGAATCGGATACGTCAAGGCTCTGATGGGCGACGTGCAGGAAGC
>JBFJHN010000323.1:0-4562 GCA_041613275.1 Candidatus Krumholzibacteriia bacterium
GAGCTCGGCCAGGACGACGAAGCTCTCGGCGCGCCGCACCGAGTCGCGGCGCTCGAAATCGATCCACAGACGGCGGTCGCCGCTTTGGCAGCGCAGCGCGACCAGGTGTGCGTTCTCCAGCTGCAACCATTCGGGAGGCTGCGCGGCAGGACGCAGGAGCCAGGCGCGTAGCGCGTCGAGCACCGTGGTCTCTTGGGGCCAACGGGGCGGGCGCGGGTCGAGGGGTGCGATCCAGGTCGGGTCGATGCGCTCTATGTCGCGGTGGACCTGCGCGCGTGCATTCGCATCGAGCACGAACGCGCGCGCGGAACCCGGCAGCGTGAGCAGCGCGAGCTCGCGCCGGGCGTCTCCGGCTTGCAGCTCGAAGACGACGCCACTCGTCACGCACACGACGCGCGCGACGCGAGCTTCCTGCAGTCCGGCCGACTGCGTGGCGACGAACTGTTCCAGCTCGCTCGCATCCACAGCGTTCTCCCAACCGCTTTCGGCGAGCGAGCTGCCTCGTCGTCGCGCTCGAGGTTGCGGCGTTAGAAAGGTGAGCCGCCCATGATGCGCATCCAGTCGTCCAGGGTGCGCACCTTGAGGTAGGCGTTCGTTTGGCGTTCCGTGCCCAGCGTCGACGTGGGCGTGCTGGCATAGTCGTGGCCCGGGTAGAGCACCGTGTCGTCGGAGAGCTTTGCCAGACGTTGTGTGAGGGAGCGGTACATCTCGGCCGGGTCGCCGCCCGGAAGGTCGACGCGGCCGCAGCCTTGCACGAACAGCGTGTCGCCGGCAACGAGACGACCGTCGACCAGGAAACATTGACTGCCGGGAGTGTGGCCGGGTGTGTGCAGCAATCGGATGGGCACCTGCCCCACGTGGAGCGTGTCGTCACCGTCATGCTTGACGAAGTCGCTGTCCGACAGCTGGGTGACCACGCGCATGCCCTGCGCTTCGGCGCGATGCACGTGGATCGGCACGGGTCGCTTCTCCAGAACGCGCTGCAACCCCTCGACGTGGATGCCGAACATCGAGCCGCCCACGTGGTCGGGATGGTAGTGGGTGGCGAGCACACCGGTCAGGCGCATGCCGTCCGCGTCGATCAGCTGCAGCAGTCCGTCCACGTCCCAGGCCGGATCGACGAGGACGCATTCCCCGGTCGTGCGGTCGCCGATGGTGTAGACGAAGTTGGCCATCTGGCCGGCGGTGGGATCGGAGCGCGCGAAGTCGCGTCCGGCCAGCAGTTGTCGGAAGTACAGCGTGGTCTCCACGTCTCTCCTCGGGGGTCGAACAGGGCGCGGCGCGATTGTAGCGAGCGCGGCCCGGTGCGGCCACGGCGGGAGCGCGCCCGTGTCTTCGATCCGGTGGCCCGGCGGATCCTGCCGCCAGGACGGTGAGATGGTTGCCGCGCGGGTGCCTGGAGGCGCCGGCTCCGGCGCTCGAAACGTCTGTCAACACGTGGCTTGGAGCGCACCCGGCGACCGCGGCTCGGTTGACACGCGCGCCACCGGCCGCCTACATTCGGGCGTTCCGATCGGAGGGCTGCATTGCTCAAGAGTATGACCGGGTTCGGGGCCGCCGAAGCCGCGGGCGACGGCTGCCGGATCCACGTCGAGCTGCGGTCGGTCAACCATCGCTTCCTGGACATTTCGCTGCGTTTGCCGCGTGCGCTGCTCACCTTCGAGGACACGATCAAGTCGCGCCTGCGCCAGCGCATCGACCGCGGTCGCGTCAGCCTGAACTTCGGGTTCGAAACCCAGGATGTTCTCGAAGAGGTCGTGCTGAACAAGTCGCTCGTGCAGGCGTACCTGGGCGCCAGCCAGCAGGTGGCGTCACAGATGGGCCACGATGCGGCGATCTCGGATCCGGCGACGCTGGGACCGATCGTGGCTGCGGTGCTGGCGCAGCCGGACGTGCTGACGCGCAACGTCAAGCCCGCCGACTCGGACAAGGTACGCGCGTTGCTCGTGGAATGCATCGACAAGGCGGTCGATCAGGCCAACGAGATGAAGGAGCGCGAGGGTCAGGCTCTGGGCGAGGATCTCGAGCAGCGCCTGAACGTGATCGCCGCGAGCCTCGCGAAGGTGGAGACCCTCGCACCGCGCGTGCCGGAGGAGGCCAAGGTCAACCTCGAGGCGCGCCTGGCCAAGCTGACGGACGGCGGCGAAGTCGACCCGCAGCGGTTGGCGCAGGAGGTGGCCATCCTGGCCGATCGCAGCGACATCCACGAAGAGTGCGTGCGCTTGAACAGCCACATCCAGCAGTTCCGCGACACGATGCGGTCGAGCGAGCAGGGGGCGCGCCGCATGGGGTTCCTGCTGCAGGAGATGCATCGCGAGGTCAACACCATCGGGTCGAAGACCGGCAACCTCGAAATCACGCACGAGGTGCTGCGCATGAAGGAAGAAGTCGAAAAGCTGCGCGAGCAGGTGCAGAACCTCGAATGAATCGCGCGCCCGGCGGCCGCACGCGGTGAACGACCGCGGCGCAAGTGGGAGATCGTGAAGCGCAAGCCGTTTGCATTGGTGATTTCGGGCCCTTCGGGCGTCGGCAAGTCGACGTTCGTGCAACCGCTGCTGGACGCGTTTCCGAACATGAAGTTCTCGGTCAGCGCAACGACGCGGGCGCGGCGCAGCCACGAGAAGGATGGGCGCGAGTACCACTTCTTGAGCGAGCAGGACTTCCGGACGCGTCAGGCGAACGGCGAGTTCCTGGAGTCGGCGGTGGTGCACGGCGCGCTGTACGGCACCCGCGAGGCGGACGTGCGTGCGGCGCTGGATTCCGGCCACGGCGTGCTGCTGGACGTGGACGTGCAGGGCGGCGTCAACATCAAGAAGCGTCTGCCCGACGACGCGGTGCTGGTGTTCCTGCTGCCGCCCTCGATGCAGGCTCTCGAGGAGCGCCTTCGCAAGCGCGGCACGGAG
Source organism: Candidatus Krumholzibacteriia bacterium (assembly GCA_041613275.1). Lineage (GTDB taxonomy): Bacteria > Krumholzibacteriota > Krumholzibacteriia > JBFJHN01. Next base: position 2,904 of record JBFJHN010000323.1, read on the forward strand.
AGCGACGAAACGGTCAAGCGGCGCCTGGCGCATGCGCCCGAAGAGATCCGCCAGATGGTGGAGTACCACTACGTCGTGGTGAACGACACCATCGAATCGACGGAGGCCAACCTCATGGCCATCTGTCGCGCCGAGGCGCTGCGGCGCGCGAGATTGGTGGATGCCGCGGGCGGCGCCGCCGTGGTGGAGGAGTTCTTGAGGGAAACGGCCCGGCCGTTCGGGCCGTAGATCACGTTGGAGGAGACGGTGTGGCCGGCTGGTGCGGCACACCGCCTGGACTTACGTTCGAATGGAGGCCGGCCGCGAAGGCCGACAACTTATGGCATACGTTCCCGTCGAAGAAGTGACCAAGGTCGTCAAGAACAAGTACGAAGCCGTCGTCGTGTCGGCGCGTGAGGCGCGCAAGATCAACAGCGCCATGCGCATGGTGGGACGCGAGGAGACCAAGGAAAAGGTCACGTCGCGCGCGCTGCGCCGTGTCGGACGTGGCGATGTGGACTTCGTGTATCTCGAAGAGTCCACACCGGTTCCCGAGGCGTTCGAGGCACCGCCGGAGAATGAGCAAACCACCCCCGTCTGAGGACGCCGCGGCATCCGCGACACGGCCGTCGCGTGCGCCGGGCGTGGCGTCCGACGTGCTGCGGGACCGCCATGTCGTCTTGTGCGTCACGGGCGGAATCGCGGCGTACAAGTCGGCTTATCTGACGCGGCAGCTGGTGAAGGCTGGCGCCCAGGTCGTCGTCGTGATGACCGAGTCGGCGCAGCGCTTCGTGGCGCCGCTCACGTTCGAGACACTTTCCGGCAACCCCGTGGTCACCAGCACGTTCGAGCGCGTCTTCGAGATGGGCGCGGTCGAGCACATCGACTTGGCCACCTGGGCCGACGTCGTGCTTGTGGCGCCCGCCACCTACAACTTCCTCGGCAAGCTGAACGCCGGCATCGCCGACGACAGCGTGAGCACCTATGTGAGCGCGCTCACCTGTCCGGTGTTCATTGCGCCAGCGATGAACGAGCACATGTGGCGCAACCCGATCAACCAGCGCAACGTCGAGTCGCTGCGCGCCCTGGGGTATCGCATCGTCGATCCCGAGCGCGGCGGGCTGGCCTGCAGCTGGGAGGGCGAAGGGCGCATGCGTGAGCCCGACGACATTCTCGAACGGGTGCAACGCGAGCTCCCGGAGCTCTTGCCGTCGGCGACGCGCAGCGAGCCGCCGAGCGTGACATCGTCGCGGCGGCGTGTTCCGGGCTCCGCGCCCGGTGCCGGGAGTGCCAAGGACGCAAGCAGCGCAGATCGCCCCGCCACGAGCACGGGTCGGAACGCCGCGAGCGCGGAGCTCGCCGGACGCACGGTGCTCGTGACTGCTGCGGGCACTTGGGAAGCGCTCGATCCGGTGCGCTTCATCGGCAACCGCTCGAGCGGACGCATGGGATACGCGCTGGCGCGTGCCGCGCGTCAGCGGGGTGCGCGCGTGCTGCTGACCAGCGGGCCGAGCGCGCTGCAGGTGCCCGAGGGATTGGCGGGGTTCCGCGGCATCGAAACGGCCGAGCAGATGCTCGAGGTGTGTCGCGGCTGGCTTCCCGAAACCGATGTCTTGCTGATGGCGGCGGCGGTCGCCGACTACAGGCCCCGCGAGCGCTCGAAGGACAAGATCCGCCGGC
>JBFJHN010000324.1:0-4554 GCA_041613275.1 Candidatus Krumholzibacteriia bacterium
GTCGCAGCTGCGGGTGGTACTCAACACCTTCGTGTCGGATGACAGCCGGCACGTAGGCGTTGTTCGTATTGATGAGGATGCCGCGCTGCAGCGCTTCGGCGCGCCGCTGTGCGAGCTGGGCAAAGTCCTTGCGCCTGATCTCCACGTCGAGCCGCTCGGGACGTCCGAGCACCAAGCCCTCGATCCAATGGGGCACGACGGCAAAGCGCGTCGACACCAGATTGTCCAGGAACATGTCGAGGTTCTCGGCGCGTCGCGACTTGTACAGCTGCATGCCGTAGTGGATGCTCGCAAGGCTGGTTCCGGCCAGCCCGAGCGTTAGCAGAACGACGAACAGCACCAGCTTGCGTCGCGCAGAGCCGTATTTCCACAATCCGCCCACCAGGGCCGGCAGGCCTTGAATATCGAATCGCATCGACGTCTTCCTTGTTGTCCGGGGCGCATGGCGAACGAGGCGTGGGTCGGAGGGACCGGTCGAAGATCTCGTTCCATCGAGCCCGCCGTGCGTCAAGCGACGCGGGCGAGCGTTCCCATACGGACCTCATTGTATCACACGTCGTCTCATCGTGGCGTGCGCAGAGCGCGCGCGCCCGCGTCGGGGTTCCTGTGATGACACGCAGCGTGCTCTACGCGTGTTCCACGCCGCGGTGCGCGCCGTTGTGTGACACTTTGTCAAATGGCAGGATGAATCTTGGGTCAAAAACCGAACTTCGTGCCGGCCGACACGCTAGCACGGGGAGGTACGCGGTCTTGAAGAGCGTTGCGATGCCTGTGACGTCGTCGAGAGTCGCGCGACGTACCCGACGCCAGCGCGCGGTGATATAATGGATCGGCGCGCCAAGGATGGCGGCGTATCGTCGAAGGAGCTCATTCCGCGTGAATTCCCACCGCTCGCCCGCTTTCGCTGCTTCGCGCACGCTGGCCGCGTTGCTCTTGGCCGTGGTCGCCGGCTTCGCCTTGTGGATCGTGCAGCAATCGACCTGGATGGCGCTCGGTGCCCTGGGTGTCGTCTTTGCGCTGATCGTTCTGGTCATCCGCCCGAACACCGGCACCCTGCTTTTTCTGGCGCTCGCCTACATGAACGCACCCGTGCTGCTCGGCAACGTGATTGCGAGCCCGCAAATCGTCGGCGCCGGACTGACCGTGCTCATCGGCATCCCGATCCTCATTCATCTATTCAAGCGCGAGGGGCTGGTCTTCGACTACACATTCGCGCTCATGCTGTTGTTCCTGTGCGCGTTGTGTGTCTCGACGTTGGTGTCCGTCGACTCCAAGATCGCCGTGGCCTGGGTGGTCGAGTACGCCATCGAGGGTCTGCTGATCTATTTCCTCGTGCTCAACGGCATCCGCAACCTGCCGACGCTGCGGGCCGCCATCTGGACGTTGATGATCGCTGCGACGCTGCTGAGCGCCATGAGTGTGTACCAGGAGGTCACGGGCTCGTACCGCCAGCAGTTCGGCGGCCTGGCGCAGCGCAACACCGAGCGAGACGAGTTCGATCCGGCCGGCGCCCGCGAGCGTGACAGCGTCAGCGTGAGCAACCGGGCCGGCGGTCCCACCGGCGGCCCCAACCGCTACGCGCAGATTCTCATGTTCGTGCTGCCGCTGGCCTTCTTCCGCGCTCGCGACACACAGAAGCGTTCGCTCCGACTGCTGGCGATCGGTTGCTTCGTTCTCATTCTCGCCGGCGTGTTCCTCACCTACTCGCGCGGCGGATTCATGACGCTCGTCGTGCTCACCGGGATCATGATCGCGCTCAAGTACATCCGGATACGGCACGTCGTCATCGGCGGGCTGGTCGTCACGCTCTTGGTGACGATCGTGGCACCGGGCTTCCTGGTGCGCATCGAGACCATCCGGGAGATCCCGAGCCTGCTCACCAACCGCGACGTCGTCACCGGTCACGGCGCCATCCGCGGCCGCCTCACGGAGACGCTCGCGGCCCTGAACGTGTTCCTGGACCACCCCATGGTGGGAGTGGGCCCGGGTCAGTTCACGCCGTTCTACTCCGTCGAGTACATGGAGAACCCCGACATCGCCTTCCGGAGCATCGACAAGAATCGGCGCTCGCACTGTCTCTACGCCGAGCTCGCCGCCGAAACCGGACTGTTGGGTTTCCTGACCTTCTCGGCCATCGTGCTCATGATCACCATGCGCCTGTGGCGACAGCGTGCACGCTTCCTGCGCACGCAGCCGGAGCTCGCCAACCTGGCGACGGCTCTGTGGGTCGGCATCCTCGCCTATCTGGGAACGGCGACTTTCCTGCAGCTCTCCTACCAGCGCTATATGTGGACGTTCTTCGCGCTCGGCGCCGCCACCGTGCAGATCCTCATGTCGGTGAAAGAGGTGCGTGCGCCTCGCCAAGAGCAGGCGTCCCGTCCCACCGAGCAACCCCGGCGCGCCGCGTAGTCCACGGACCCCCACTGTCAGGTCTTCGCGCCTCCTCCGTGCTTCCTCGAGCAGTTTTGCCTGCTATGATCGCGAACCCACGCGTGTGGAACCGAGGAGTCCGTTCATGACCGATGAATCGGAGGGGCGGGTTCTCGAGAAGCTTCGCTCCCTCGGGATCGCGCACGAGGTCATCCCGATCGACCCGGACGACGCGGACACGGCGGTGTTCTGCGCCAAGCACGGGTACCCGCTCGAGCGTTCGTGCAATACGATCGTGGTGGCCTCGAAGAAGGAACCGAAGCGCTACGCGGCATGCGTCGTGCTGGCGCACACCCGGCTCGACGTCAACCGCCGGGTGAAGAAGCACATGGGGGTGCCGCGCGTGTCGTTCGCCACCGCGGTGGAAATGCAGCGGTTGACCGGCATGCAGGTGGGCGGCGTCACACCGCTTGCGCTCCCGGCGGGGATGCCGTTGTATGTCGACTCGCGCATCGTGGAGCTGGACTGGGTCATCATCGGCGGGGGTGGACGTTCGTGCAAGATCAAGCTTTCTCCAGACCTGTTCACGCAGCTGGGTGCGGAGGTCGTGCGCGACCTGGCCGTCATGGCGACGTGACGCACGAAACCGAGGAGATGAAGCCATGCTTACCCGAAGCCTTCGCGGATGGGATCGACGCCGGCGGAAAGCGCGCATGCACGGCGCGGCGCTGGTGTTGGGGATCGGAGCCGTCGTGAGCGGCGAGGCACGGGCGAGCGAGACGTCGCCCATCCACGTGTTTCTGGTCCGTCACGCCGAGGTGCAGCGCGGTGCCGGCGGCGATCCCAGCCTGAGCCCCAAGGGTGAGGCGCGGGCCTTTGATCTCGCGCACACGCTCGCACCCGCGGGCGTCACGCATGCGTTTGCGTCCGAGTACGCGCGCACGCAGGAGACCCTGCAGCCCGTGGCCGAGCAGGCTGGGATCGAGGTGCGCGTGATCTCCGCGCGTGACCCGGAGGCGCAGATCGCGGCGTTGACGTCTCTCCCCGCGGGAGCCGTTGCCGTCGTTGCAGGGCATTCCAACACCGTGCCGACGCTCGTGCGGAAGCTGGGCGGCACCATGGCGGATGTGCACGAGACACAGCACGGGCTCATGTTCGACGAATCGCAGTTCGATCGACTGGTCCTGGTCGTGCTGCGCCCGCGTGATGATCAGCCGGCCGAGCTCGTTTCGAGCCTCGAGATGCGCTACGGCGAACCGTCGGGGAGCCGTGCGGAACGATGATTTTCTCGGCGGCCGATTTCAGCGATCATGAGCGCGTCGTGTACTTCTGCGATCGCGACTCGGGCCTGCGCGCCATCGTTGCCATCCATGACACCACCCTGGGCCCCGCGGTCGGCGGGGCGCGCATGCTGCCCTACGCAAGCGAGGACGATGCCCTGTCCGACGTGCTGCGTTTGTCGCGCGGGATGACCTACAAGTCGGCGCTCGCCGGGTTGCCTTTTGGGGGCGGCAAGGCGGTGCTTCTGGGGGATCCGACGCGCGACAAGACACCCGAGCTGTTGCGCGCCTTCTCGCGCTGCATCGACGAGCTCGGAGGACGCTACATCGTGGGCGAGGACATGAACGTGTCCGTCTACGACGTGCGCGAGATGCAGCGCTACACGCGCCACGTTGCCGGACTGATCGAGGGCGAGCACGCGGGCGGCAATCCGTCTCCGTTCACCGCACGCGGTGTGTTCATGGGAATTCGCGCCGCGGTACGACATCGCAGCGGACGTGACGCGCTGGACGGCGTGCGCGTGGCGGTCCAGGGCGTGGGCAGCGTGGGACGTGCGCTGTGCGAGCTCCTGCACGAGGCCGGCGCGCAGCTCGTGGTGGCCGACCTCGACGCCGAAGCCGCCCGAGGCGTGGCTTCAGAGACGGGCGCGCGCGTCGTCGACAGCGCGACGATCCATGCGGAAGAGGTGGACGTGTTCGCGCCCTGCGCACGTGGCGGGATCCTCAACGACGTCAGCATTCCGGAGCTGCGCACCGCGATCGTCGCCGGCGCCGCCAACAACCAGCTGGCCGAAGACCGCCACGGCCAAGCGCTGCTCGAGCGGGGCATCCTCTACGCGCCCGACTACGTGATCAATGCGGGCGGCATCATCAACGGCGCAGGCGAGATCCTGGGCCACTACGA
>JBFJHN010000325.1:0-4541 GCA_041613275.1 Candidatus Krumholzibacteriia bacterium
GCGCGGCCAGCGCCACGCCGTAGTAGCCGGCGTCGACGCCGAAGAGCGTGCGCAGGCGTCGCTGGCCCTCGAGCGTGGCGTTGCCGGCGTCGCGCAGGCTGCCCGCCGCCAGCAGCACGGCGCTCGGGACGAAGACCGCTTCGAGACCGGGCTTGCGGAACAGCGACGCTCCGACATCGGCTCCGGCAACGAGCAGGAACGCAACGAGGCTCGACCCGCCTGCGTACCACAAGGCGCCGCTGGCCGCGATACGCGCCGCGTCCCGGCCTTCGGCCACGTACTTGATCAAGGGAACCAGGACCATGAAGCGCAGCAGCTGGGCGGCTGTGAGCACGACGGCGCTCGCGATGGCCTGCAGCGCCAGCTCCTCGGGCGGCAGGGTACGCACGACCAGCACCAGGAACCCGAGCCCGAACACGACCGGCAGGCTCTTGTCGAGCAGCGCCCAGGAAACACGCCGCCAGTTCTTCTCGAATTGCAACGCTCTAACCGTCCGGGAGGGTTCTGGGTTCACAGGCTCGGCGTGCTTCCGATAGGCTTCGCGCCATCGCTTGGCGCTGGGACCAGCAGAAAGGACTGCGACGATGAAGAAGACGTTGGGTTGTTGGATGGTGCTCGCACTGCTTGCATGCGCGGCGAACGCCCAAGCCCAGAGTCAGTATCAGACGACGTTCGAGGTGGGCATCGGCTACGCGCGCCCCGGAATCGGGGGCTTCGACATGGCCACGCTGCTGCTCCAGGGCGACGAGTTCCTCTTCGAGACGGGCCTGGGATTCGAGATCAACGGCTCGCCCGTGGATCCCAACGAGACCACGGTCAGCTGGCTGCTGCGTGCTGCGGCGCGACCCGTGGTGGCAGGCAACACCGTGGTCCACCTGGGCGGCGAGTTCTCGCTGCACACGAACGCCACGATCGACGACAACGGCGACGTGACCACGCTCAGCAGCGTCGGACTCCTCGTCGGCGCCTCGCATCCGATCGCCGATCACCTGAACCTGTCGCTGCATCTGTTTCCGTTCGTGCTCGACTTCGGCGGCCGCGACACCGGGGTGAGCATCGCACGAGCCCAGCTCGGTGCGCATCTGCTGTTCTGACGCCAGGCCGGTCGTCGTGCGTCGCGCGGGACGCCGGCGATCATGCCCGCGCCAGCGAATCCGGGGCAAGCATCGCCGAGCGGAGGGGGCATGGCGCCATCGATGGTCGTGGTCTGCCCCGACCTGCTGCCGATGCTGCTGGAAAGCGCCGTCGCTCCGTATCGCGAGCCGGCGGTGCAATGCCTGCACCTGGTCGAAGAGCTGCGCGCGCGCGGCTGGCAGCTGTCGTTCGTCACGCCCGTGAGCGGTGCACGCGAGCCGAGCACCGTCTCGAGCCGTCTGGGTCCGGTACGCGTTTGGGGCCGCGACGCCGCAGGCACGTGGTGGTCGCGCCTCCGGCACGCTCGACGGCTGTACGGCGCGTTGCGCGACACGCCCGGCGACCTGGTGTTGCGTTGCGACGCGCCCGGAGAGCTCCCCCGCACCGCCTGGCCGGTCGGTCGTCCGCAGGTGCAGCTTCTCGCCGGCGAGCGCGTTCCCCAGCGCCACTGGGCGCGGGGCGACACGGCGATCCTGCGTGGTGCGCGCCTGGTGATGGTGCCGAGCACCACGTTTCGCGCCCGCTTGCGCTCGCCTGCGCGCGCGCAGGTGCTGCCGCCCGCCTTCCCCGTTCCCGCCCCCCCGCGTCGCGAGCGCCGCGCGGTGGCGTGGGTCGGACCGCTGCGTCGCGACTCCGGCAGCGACGTCTTCCTCGATCTCGCCGACGCCTTCCCCGACACGCCGTTTCAGCTGTGCGCGCAGTCGGGAGGCGATGCGGCGTATGCGGCGCGCGTTCAGGCGCGTTGCCGAACGCTCGCGAACGTGGCGCTTGCGCTCGATGCACCCTATCCACACGTCGTCGAGAGCCTGGGCGCGGCACGATTCCTCGTGTCGACGGCGCGCGGCGGCGATCTTGCCGCACGCTCGGTTCTCGCCTGGCTGCACGGCGCGGTCGTCGTGTCTCTCGTGAGCGACCCCGACGCGCTTCTGCGCGAACGCGGCCTGGGCTGGCATGCCGTGGATCCGCACGCTTTGTTCGTGGCGGTGCAGCGCGGACTGCAGAACGACGACGCCTGCGCACTCGTGCGCGAGCGGGCGCGTCGCTACGCCGAGGAAGCGTTCGACGTGCGTCGGGTGGCCGAGCGCTTCGAGCGCCGGGTCGCGCCGCTCCTGCGCGCGTGAACCGATGCTTGCGCCTCTTCGGAGCCCGCGCGTACAGTGGCGCGAGCCGGCCGCAACATCCGCACCCGCAGGGAGGAACGTGAGCGAAGCGCGCATGGGGGGATCGGGCGGAAACGGTGCGCGCGGCGGCGGCCACGTGCAGCGCTTCCAGCTCGACAACGGCCTGGACGTGCTGGTGCTCGAAAACCATGCCGTTCCACTCGTGACCATCGAGATCGACGTGCACAACGGCGCGTACACCGAGACCGCCGAGTTCGACGGTCTCTCCCACCTGTACGAGCACATGTTCTTCAAGGCCAATGAGCGCATCCCCGACCAGGAGGCCTACCTGCGTCGCGCGCGCGAGCTGGGCATGGATTGGAACGGCACCACCAGCGAAGAACGCGTCAACTACTTCTTCACGCTGCATCGCAAGAACCTGCGCGCCGGGCTCGACTTCATGAGCGACGCCATCCGCACGCCACTGTTCCGACAGGACGAAATCGAGCGCGAGCGTCCGGTCGTCCTGGGCGAGTACGACCGCGCCGAGTCGGATCCCATGTATCACCTCATCGTCGCCATGCACGAGAGGCTGTGGTACGCGCACTACACGCGCAAGAACGTCCTCGGCAGCCGGGAGATCATCGAAACCGCGACCACGGCCAAGATGAAGACCATCCAGCAGCGCTACTACGTGCCGAACAACAGCGCTCTGCTGCTGGCCGGCGACGTCGATCCCGCCAGCGCCGTGGCCGAAGCCGAGGCGGTGTTCGGCGGCTGGCGCCGCGGACCGGACCCGTTCGCGACCCACGAGGTTCCGCGCCATCCGCCGCTCGAACGTTCCGAAACGGTGGTGATCGAGAAGCCCGTGCAGGCGATCACGCTGGCGCTCGGCATGCACGGCCCGAGCGTCGACCTGGATGCGCCCGCGACCTACGCCGCGGACGTGCTCTCGTACATCCTCGGCCAGCGCAACGCGCGTTTCTATCGCCGGCTCGTCGACAGCGGCTTGTGCGTGAGCGCCTCGTTCGGGTACCAGACGCTGCGCTACACCGGTCCCATCCACGTGCTCATCTCGACCGACGTCGAGCGCTTCACGGACGCGCATGCGGCGCTTCTCGACGAGCTGCGTCATCTGGCCGACGACGACGCCTTCACCGACGAGGAGCTCGAGAACGCGCGGACGCAGCTCGAGGTTGCGCACATCTACGAATGTGAGCGTGCCTCGAAGCTCGTGCACACGGTGGGTTACTGGTGGGCCGTGGCCGGGCTCGATTACTACGACAGCTACATCGAGCGCCTGCGCGCGGTGTCGAGAGAAGACGTGCAGCGTTTCGTGCGCCAGTACGTCCTCGATCAGCCATCGATCACCGGCGTCCTGATGTCGCCGGAGATGCGCGCCGCCGTCGGCCGAATCGAGGGAGAGGCATGACCGCGGACGAAGGCACCGCGCAGAGGACGTTCGAGGTGCAGAGGCTCGACTGCGACGGCGTGCCGGCGCTCGTGCGCTTCAACCCCGCGCATGAGGTCGTGTCGCTGCGGCTGTACGTGCGCGGAGGCGCCTCGGCGGTGCCGGTGCAGCAGGCCGGCAGCGATGCGCTGTACGCGCGCGCGGCCCGACGCGGCACGCAACGCTTCCCCAAGACCGAGCTCAACGCGGCGCTCGCCAGCATGGGCACGGATCTGGGCGCCGGCGTCAACGAGGACGTCACGGTCTTCCACCTGCGCTGTCTGCGACGGCACTTCGAACGCTCGTGGGAGCTGTTCATCGATTACATCCTGCAGCCGCGGCTCGAGCCCGACGAGGTCGAGCTCGTGCGCCGACAGATGCTCGTGCAGATCCGCCAGCGCGAGGACGATGCCGACGGCCGTCTGGCCGACATGGCGCGCGAGCTGGCCTACGAGAATCATCCCTACGCCAGCCACCCGGAAGGCACGACCGAGAGCGTAACGGCGCTCGACGCCGAGGGCGCGCGCGCCCACATGCTGCGGCAGCTGCGGCGTACGAACCTGCTCCTCGTCGCCGCGGGGCATCTCGAGCCGGACGTGCTCCATGCGCGTGCCACGCAGGGATTCGCCTCCCTGCCGAGCGGCGACGGGCCGACGCCCGAGGCCGCCCCACTGGCTTTCCCCGGCGGGCGTCTGCGCGTCGAGGAGCGCGCGCTGCCGACGAACTACATCTTCGGCCAGTTCGCGGCTCCTGGCCTGGCGGACGCCGCGTACCCCGCCACGTTGCTGGCGCTGTCCGTCTTGCGCGACCGACTCTTCGAAGAGGTGCGCACCAAACGCAACCTGAGCTACGCGCCC
>JBFJHN010000326.1:0-4536 GCA_041613275.1 Candidatus Krumholzibacteriia bacterium
GATGTCGGCCGACGCCAGCACCGACGAGCCGAACGCGAAGTCCACGATGGGCTCGTTCTCGCGCTTGCTCGCCTTGAAGCGGTGCGGCTTCTGCGTCAGGTAGATGGTGTCGCCGTGGCGCTCGAGGTTCACGAGCCAGCCTTCCCAGGCCAGCATCGTGCCGCCGATCAACCAACCGCGACCAATCCCCTCGGCGATCTCGAAGTTCATGAGGAAGTCTTCGTTGAGACGATCCTCGGGAACGGCCAGCATGAGCTTGCCGCCCTTCATGTACACGGTGAAGAAGCCTTCCTTCTTCTCCGCGTCCTCGGTGACCTCGTCCCAGTCCTTGAACGGGCCCTTCTTCTTGTCGTTCTTCGCCGAGGCTTCCTTGTTGTCGGAGCCGGCTTTCTTCGAGCGCTTGCTCTGGGCGTCTGCCATCGACGGGCTGAGCAGCGCCAGCGCGAGCACGAACACGATGAATCGCTTCAAGGTCGTCATACCTCCGAAATCATCGACGGGGAGCATGTTCGAGGGAGGCGAGGAGACCCTCGGGTTCCCGCTACCGTAGTCGTCATCCTTCGATTCAGCCCGGAACGACGGCCCGCGGGAGCCTCCGGGAGGGATGCTGTTGGATCGCCTCGATTCTAGCCCAATTCGGGGGCGGCGGGACAGCGCCGCGCGGCCCACGCCGAGGACTGCGGCAATCGGCCCATCCCCGCGTCCAGACGGGATTTACGGCTGAAGGTGCGGGTGGGTTTCGCTCCGCCCGTGGGCGTCGGAGCGGCAGCTCCGGTGCCCGCGACCGCCCGGCGGGTGCTCGACGTGGCCCGCCGCAGGAAGCGCTCGCGGCGGTGCGCCGCGAGGAGCGCGCGAGGACGAGCACATGAGTATAGTGTTGTGCGCCCCGCCACACGCGTCAGGCCGGGAGCGTGTGGACCACAGTGCGGCCGCATGCGAAACGACACGACACCGAGGACCACGACCGAGGACCACGATGACCGACACACCACGCTTCATCGATCTGAGCCATCCCATCGAGCACGGAATGACGACGCTCAAGGGCTTTCCGGCGCCCGTCATCGCCGACTTTCGCAGCCGCTCCGAGTCGCGCGCCTTCTACGGCGAGGGCACCGAGTTCCAGATTGGTCGCATCGAGATGGTGGCCAACACGGGAACGTACGTCGACGCGCCGTTTCATCGCGACGCCGACGGCGCCGACATCGCGCGCTTGCCGCTCGACAAGCTGGCCGCGCTCGAAGGTGTAGTTCTGCGCTACGACCGTGACGCCGACCTCGGCATCGGCCGCGCGCCGTTCGAGGAGCTCGCCCGTCGCGAGGCCGCCATTCCGGGCGGCGCGGCCGCAGAAGAAGGAGTTCTCCACGGCAAGGCCGTGCTGGTGCACACCGGATTCGACGAGTTCTGGCGCACCGGCCGCTACTACGAGTCGCATCCCTTCTTGACCGGAGAAGCCGCGGAGTATCTCGTCGAGTGCGGTGTGGCGCTCGTCGGCATCGACACCGCGAACCTCGACGACGCTACCGACGGCCAGCGCCCGGCGCACACGCAGCTCCTGCGCGCCGGTGTCGTCGTGGCCGAGCATCTGTGCAACCTGCACCAGCTTCCCGAGCGTGGCTTCCGCTTCTTCGCCGTTCCCGCGCCGGTGCACGGCATCGGTTCTTTTCCGGTGCGCGCCTTTGCCATGCTCGACGCGGCAGCCCATGAAGGGACGGCATCATGAGCAGCACTTTTGTGCAGGTCGAAAAGCACGACGCGCTTCGCATCGTGACGATGAAGCGTCCGCCCGTGAACGCCATCGATGTGCCGTTTCTCGAAGAGCTGGAACGCGCCTTCGAACCCCTTGCGACTGACGACGACGTGGGTGCCGTCGTGTTCACCGGCAGCGGCTCGTGCTTTTCGGCCGGATTGGACCTGCGGCAGCTCGCCTCATCCCGACCGGACGACCTGCGCCGACTGATTCTGACTCTCAACCGCGTATTGCTGGGATTGTTCTCGCTGCCTCGGCCGCTGGTCGCCGCGCTGAACGGTCACGCCATCGCCGGCGGCCTGATGCTGGCGATGTGTTGCGACTTCCGCGTCGCCGCGAGCGAACGCTGTAAGGTCGGACTCACGGAGGTGCGCGCAGGCTTCACCTTCCCGGCCTCGGGAATCGAGATCGCGCGCTCCGGCTTCGATCCGCCGACGCTCCACTACCTGGCCCAGATCGGCCGCAACATCGACTCCGCGGAGGCGCACCGGCGCGGCATCGTCGACGAGCTCGTCGACGCCGACGCCGTGTTCGCACGCGCCGTCGCCGTGGCCGAGGATTTGGCAAGCGTGCCGCGCGGCGCCTACGTGGGGACCAAACAGCAGCTGCGTGGCGAGGCCATCTCGCGCATCCAACATTGGGTGGATGCGAACGACGACCCCGCCATGCCCATCTGGACCGATCCGTCCATCCAACGCACCGCGGCCGCGCTTCTCGAAGGCCGCCATTCAAACTGATTGCGCTCGAACCACGCGCGCCAGCGCGCTACGCCTCCTTCTCCTTCCAGCGCCCGCGCTTGAACAGCGCGATGCCGACGACCGCCGACAGCGAGTAGGCGATGGCGATGGCCCAGAACACGCCTTGGGGCCCCACCTCGAACACGAACGTCGCCAACGCCGCCAGCGGGATCTGCACCAGCCAGAAGCACAGGAAGTTGATCCACGTCGGAGTCACCGTGTCGCCGGCGCCGTTGAACGCGTTCATCATCACCATGCCCCAGGCGTAGAATGCGTAGCCGTAGCTGATGATCCGCAGGCACTTCACGCCCGTCTCGACGGCCACGGGATCCTGCGTGAAGAACTCGATCATCGGACGCGGGAACACGACGAACGTCGCCGTCACCACGAGCATGAACGCCATGTTCCAGATCCCGGTCAGCCACACCGAGCGCTCGGCGCGATCCGGCTTGCGCGCACCCAGGTTCTGACCCACGAGCGTCGCCGCCGCGTTGCTCATGCCCCACGCCGGCAGAATGACGAAGATGACGATGCGAATCGCCACCATGTAGCCGGCCAGCACCTGCGTGCCGTACGTCGACAGAATACGAATCAAGCCGATCCAGCTGGTCTGCGACACGAGGAACTGACCGATCCCGCCGATCGAGAGCCGCAGCATGCGCCGGATGATGTCGAAGTCGAGCGTGATGTCGTCGCGCCCGATGCGCAGGCGCCCGCCGCGACGCGTGAGCCACACGATCTGGAACACGACACCGATGCCGCGACCGATCGTCGTCGCCACGCCGGCGCCGGTGAGCCCCAGCTCGGGAAACGGACCGATGCCGAAGATCAGCAACGGATCGAGCACGATGTTGATGGCGTTCGCCACCCACAGCGCGTGCATCGCCGACGTGGCGTCGCCCGCGCCGCGAAACACGGCGTTGATCAGGAACAAGAGCAGGATCCAGATCATGCCGCCGTACAGGAAGCGCGTGTAGCCGGTGCCCACGGCGACGGTGGCCTCGTCGGCGCCCATCCAACGCAGGAACGTCGGCGCGAACAACACACCGATCACGCCCAGCACCACGCCGAACATCACGCCGACCGCGATCGCCTGCACCGCCGTGCGCGCCGCTGCGCGCGCGTTCTTCTCACCGATGCGGCGCGCCACCATCGCCGTCGTCGCCATGCTCAAGCCGATGGCGATGGCGTAGATGATCTCCAGGAACGTTTCGGCCAGCGCCACGGCGGCCAGCTGCGGCGCACCCAGGCGCCCGACGAAGAAGGCGTCGACCACCGCGAAGATGGACTCGCCAAGCATCTCCAACACCATCGGGATGGACAGCAGGAACACGGCCTTGCCCAGGCTGCCCTCGGTGAAGTCCATCTCGGTGCCGCGCAACGCCAGGCGAAGCGAAGACCAGACGCCGTCGGGCTTGGCGGCGTGCTCGGGATCGTGCGGGGGCCCGGCCGGCGGCGCCTCGGGCGGCGCAGGCCCGTGCGGCATTCCCGCCGGCGGCACGATGTGTTCGGCGTCGGACATCTCAACTCCTCGCCCCAAAGTTCGGCCCGGCCCTCAACGACGACGTCCCGCGCCACGCGGAGTGGCGCGTTCGCGAGACGAGTTCGGCGCGGACCGCAGCGCGCACGGCGACGTGCGCAACGGCAACCCGCAGGCCTTCGTTCAAAACGTGTCGACGAGAGAGTTCGAGAGAGGAGGGACGTTCAGTCGAGGCCAGGCGCGACGAACGCTCGTGACATGTGTCTCCCGATCTCCGCACGCCGACGTGCAGAGAAGGCGGTATCCCGCAGGCGCACGTGCTTCAAAACCCATCCATCAGCTGAGTCCTGTTGGGGAGACGTGATTTCACGTCCGAGACACGTATCGGAGTCGGTCGTGTGACTCCTCGAGCCCCGATTCCATACCAGCTGAGACCGTGGAGCGTCAAGAAACAGGCTCGTCCGGCGCCGCCCGCGGCGCTTCCCAGGCCCGAATGGCGGCCCGCAGGCACGAACATCGCTGCGTCCAAAGGACGGGAACTGCACAGGAATCCTGCTCGCACCTCGGTTCGC
>JBFJHN010000327.1:0-4516 GCA_041613275.1 Candidatus Krumholzibacteriia bacterium
CCCGCACCCGTTCACGGAGCCTCGGCGGCGCGCTGCTCGGCGCGCGGAATCCACCACTCGGGCAGGTTCCAGAAGGTCGACAGGACCGACGGCCGCACCCCCTGGACGCGCCCGGCGAAGGCCGCGAAGCGCGGGTCCTGGTACAGGAACAGGTAGGGCTGCCGCTCGTAGACGCGCCGCTGGAGCTGCCCGAAGAGCTCCTGCTGCTCGTCGCCGGGCTCGGCGTAACGCAAACGGACGAGCACGCTGTCGACGCCCGCGTCGGCGAAGCCGCCGTAGTTGAAAAGATGCGTGGAGCTCGAATGCCACACGCCCTCCAGGTGCAGGCCGGCTTCGGGGAACCAGCGTCCGATGAAGGTCTCGAACGTGGCGTCGTCGAGGCGTTCGGCCAGGTCGAGCGTGCTGAGCGTGCGCGGAACTGCGCGGATGCCCACGCGCTCGAGATCGTCGGCGATGTCCTGTGCCACCTCGGCATAGCGCGGGTCGCGTTCGTCGCACAGGATGTGGAACGCCAGGCGTGCGCCGCGCCGCTCGCGCACCCCGTCCCCGTCCGTGTCGCGCCATCCGGCGCGGTCGAGCAACGTGCGGGCGCGCGCAACATCGTGCTTCAAGGTGGTCAGCGTATCGACGATGCCGAGAGTCGGAACGAGCGGCCCGCGCGCTCGATCTCCCTGACCGAGCGTGTGCTCGCGCACGAGACGGTCGAGGTCGACGGCGTGCGCGGCGGCTTTCCTCACGGCCGTGTCCGCGAAGCGCCCGTCACGCAGATTCCATCCTAGGTAGACGTAGGACGATCCGACCAGCGCCAGCACGCGTGCCCCGGGCGTGCCGCGCACCGCCCCGACGTGCTCCGGCGGCACGTCGTCGATGACGTCGACGCTGCCCTCCCGAAAGCCGCGCACCGCGGCGTCGACGTCCAGCGCTCGCACCTCGACGCGATCCAGGTACGGGCGTGGAAATGCCAGGCTGTCGTGCGCTTCGAGATCCAGCTCGTACGTCGTCGAATGCGTCACGCGGAACGGACCGCACGACAAAGGTTGCTTGGAAACGGGCCACTCCTGGAGCCGGCGCGGATCGGGCTCGTCGCCCAGAACGTGACGCGGAAGCGGCATCAACAATGCGTCGACGCGGCGGCTCGGCAGGATCTCGAGCAGGTGGAAGAACAGGAGCGTGTCGTCGAGCGCCACCACGTCGCGCACCAGGCCGAAGCGCGTGCGTTCGTGTCCCGGTGCACCGGGATGCAGCATCGTTTCGTAGGTCAGCACGAAGTCGGACGCGGTGACCGGCGTACCGTCCTCCCAGCGCGCGCGCCGGAGCGGGAACTGCATGCCTGGCCCGAGCTCGACGATGCGACGCGCCATCAACCATTGGATGTCACCGATCTCCGTGACGCGTCCCAGCGGCGGCGTGATGTGCTCGAGAAACAGCTGCGTGGGCCAGCGCACCTGGCGCACCGGCGTGAGGAAATCGAAAGACTCGAAGATGGCGATGCGCAGCGTACCGCCGGACTCCGGCTGCGCCGGCGGTGCAGGCGTGTCGCTGCGCTGACAGGCCCCGGCCACGACGAGACCCAGCGCGACGGCCGTGCGACGCCAGGGACCGGGCGATCCGAAGCATGTCCGTGATGACTTCAACACGCTCTCCGCCTCCATGCCGCATGGGCGCGCGCATCCTAGCACGCGCGTGCAGAGGGCATGCGGCGCGCGGGAAAGATCGCACCCGCATGCTAGGATGCAAGCATGAAAGCACGGACGCTACGCGTTTTCTGGGAACCGGATGTTGCCGGCGTGGACAACATGCGGCGCGACGCCGCGCTGCTCGACACGTGCGCTCCCGACGCGGCGCCCACGCTGCGTCTGTACACCTGGAAGCGTCCGACCGTCTCGGTGGGTTGGATGCAGGATGCCGACGCGTTGCTCGATGTGGAGGCCTGCCGGCGCGATCACGTCGACGTGGTGCGGCGTCCCACGGGGGGACGCGCCATCCTGCACGCCGACGAGATCACGTATGCCGTGATTGCACCGCGCAGCGACGCGCGCTTCGGCTCCAGCGTCGCGCAGGCGCATGCCTTCATCGCGGCGTGCCTGGCCGATGCCCTGCGCGCCTTGGGTGTGTCGACGGAGGTGTCGCGACCGACGCCCGATCCCGAGCGTCGCATGCTGCGCCATCCATGCTTTACCTCGAGCGGGCGACACGAGCTGCTGGTGGACGGGCGCAAGCTCGTCGGCAGCGCACAGCGCCGCACCGACCGGGCCTTCCTGCAGCATGGATCTCTGCTCGTCGACCGCGGGCACGAGCGCCTCGTCGACTTCCTGCGTGACGCCGCGCGCGACCCGGACGCCGCGTCCGCTTTGCGCCGCGCGCTCGGCCGTGGGACGACGACGCTGCGCGAACAGCTCGGCCGCGTTCCCGCTTTCGAGGAGTTGGCGTCCGCCCTGACGCAGGCGTTCACCGCGCGCTTGGGAGCATCCCCGGCTCAGTCACCCTCGCCGACGTGATCGCCGTACTGCTCGGCGCTCAGCAGCTTCTCGTACTCCGACGTGTCGCTGGGACGCAGCTTGATGATCCACCCGTCGTCGTACGGGCTCTCGTTGATCAGCGTCGGGGCATCCTGGAGCTCCGGGTTGACCTCGACGACCTCGCCCGACAGCGGCGCGTACAGGTCGGCCACGGTCTTGACGGCTTCGATGCTGCCGAACGTCTCCATCTGCGTGAGCGTGTCCCCCGCTTCCGGAAGCTCGACGAACACGATGTCACCGAGCTCGGACTGCGCGAAGTCGGTGATGCCGATCAAGGCCGTTCCGTCGTCTTCGATGCTGATCCACTCGTGCTCGGCCGTGTACCTCAGGTGACTTGGAATCTCCGGCATCGTCTCCCCGCTCCCTTTGCGTTGCAGACTTACGAAACAACCCCAGCACGGCGCGGCGCTCCGGCAGCGCTCACGCCGACGCCTTGGGTTTGTAGAACGGCAGCTTGACCCGTTTCAAGGGAACCTCGCGCCCACGCACCACGACGCTGCAGGCGGCCTCGGCCGCCGTGTGCTGCACGAGCGCCAGGGCCAGGCTGCGCTTCAACGTCGGCGCGAAGGTGCCGCTCGTCACACGTCCCACGGCTTCGCCGCCGGCGCGCACCTCGTAGCCGGCGCGCGCGATCACGCGCTCGGTGGCTTCGAAGCCCAGCAGGCGGCGTGGCACGCCGGCTGCCTTCTGCTGCACCAGCGCTTGCTTGCCGATGAACGAGGGCTTCTTCAGCTTGACCGTCCAGCCGAGGCCGGCCTCGAGCGGCGTGACGTCTTCTTCGAGCTCGTGGCCGTACAAGCAGAACCCCACCTCGAACCGCAGCGTGTCGCGCGCTCCCAGACCCGCGGGACCGATGCCTGCGTCCTCGCCGGCGGCAAGGATCTCGTCCCACAGGCCCACGGCGCTTGCGGCACGCACGTAGATCTCGTAGCCGCGCTCGCCCGTGTACCCGGTGCGCGACAGGCACGCGACGTCACCCTTGCCATCGCCGAGAAAATGGTAATAGGCGAGATCGCTCAAGCGCGTGCGCCATACCTCCAACGCGGGGACGCGCTGCAGCACCTCGAGGCAGCGCGGTCCTTGCACGGCGACGAGCGCGAGCTCCTCGCTCGCGTCCTCGAGCTCGGTGTCCGGTGCGAGATGCTTGCGCGCCCAGGCGCCGATCTTGGCGGTGTTGGCGGCGTTGACCACCATCATGAACTGTTGCGCATCGATTCGGTAGACGAGCACGTCGTCCAGGACGCCGCCGGTCGGATTGCAAAGCGGCGTGTACAACGCCTGGCCGTCGCGCAACGCCGCGACGTCGTTGGTGGCCAGTCGGTCGAGCGTTGCCGCCGCCCCCCGGCCGCGAAAGAACAGCTCGCCCATGTGGCTGACGTCGAACAGCCCGACCGCCCGGCGCACGCGCTCGTGCTCCTTGATGAGCCCGTCGTATTGCACCGGCATCGACCAGCCGGCGAAGTCGACCATGCGCGCTCCGAGGGCGACGTGCCGGTCATGCAGCGGCGTGCGCCGCGGTTCGCTCTTCGAGACCGAGATCGTAGGCTCCAGGGAACGTGCGATGGGTGACGTCGCGAGCGTTGGGCGGGCGGAATTCTAGCGGCTGCCCCGTGAGGGGGAAAGGCCGTGAGGCCCGCGCGCCGGCATTTGGGGAGACCCGCGCAGGAGGTGGCGCGACGTTCCGCATGCTTCCTCGTGACATCCTGTCCGGCCGGCACGGGTCGCGCGCGGCATTCGTGGCCATTCTGTCGATTCGGGCCCGCGCGTGACGCTTCGTCAACCCGCTCGCACACCCTGTCAATCGCGCAAACATCGAACAAACAACACTTTACAGATCTGCCCCGGGTGCGACGCGGCGCCTCGCGCTCTGGCATCATGCTGGCTTTGTCGGGAGCAACCGCTTGGCTCACGAGCGGCCGACCTCCGGTGCAGCACTCACGTGGCGCACGGGACGATGTCTTGGGTTCTGCGCGTTCCTTCCTGGAACCGAAGGCATC
>JBFJHN010000328.1:0-4505 GCA_041613275.1 Candidatus Krumholzibacteriia bacterium
ACCTCCGGCGATTTCCGCACGCGCAACCAGAGTGACCGCAACGTGTTCGCGGACAACGTGATCCGCGAGTCCTTCCTGACGTCACTCGTCACTGACTGGCACTCCGAGGTCGAGACGGAGTCCTGCGAGACGGAGATCAGCGGCAACACCTGGCTCGGTGACTGGCACTGCGAGCTCCCCGACCAGGTCTTCGGTCGTACGACCGCCTCGCCTGACGGGCGTTGTGCCAGTAGCGACCTGCCGGACTACACCGTCTCGGTGCCGAACGAGTATCTGCCAGCGGGACCCTCATGCGAGGTGCACTAGCCACGGTGGATCGCAGGATCCGGTCCCGGCCGAGGCCCCTGGCGCGCGCTGCTGCCATCCTCTCGGCTCTGACCCTGCTGCTCGCCGCCCTGGCGCCCACGTCGATCCTGGGCAGCTCGCCGGTCGAGCCGGGACTCGAGCTCCGTTTCGAGCCCTCGGCCATCAAGGCAGGGGGGTTCTTCACGAGCGTGGGTGGTGTGAGCCGCGGTCGCATCGCCCGGCTCATCCAAAACGGTTCTCTGGACACCGGCTTCGTGGTGGGGGCGAGCAGCCAGCTGTCGTACGCCGCATGTCTCGCTGTCGCCGAGAAGCCAGGCCGCACCTACAACCCGCTGTTCATCTACGGCGGCGTGGGCCTCGGCAAGACGCATTTGATGCAGGCTATCGGAAACTTCGCCGTCGACGAGCACAACCATCGCGTGCACTACACGTCGTCGGAAGCCTTCATGAACGAGCTCATCCTGGCCATCCGCCAGGGGCGCACGATCGAGTTCAAGAACCGTTATCGCTCGGTGGATGTCCTGCTGATCGACGACATCCAGTTCCTGTCGGGAAAGGCGGGGACGCAGGAAGAGTTCTTCCACACGTTCAACCATCTGTTCTCGGCCAAGAAGCAGATCGTCATCGCCAGCGATCGCCCGCCCAAGGAGATCGACTCGCTCGAGGAGCGCCTCCAGTCACGCTTCGAGAGCGGCTTGATCACAGACCTGACCACTCCGGACTTCGAGACCCGCGTGGCCATTCTGCGCAAGAAGGTGGAGGCCCAGGGAGCCGAGATTCCGGACGACGTGCTGCACCACATTGCCCGCGGCGTCACCAGCAACATCCGCGAGTTGGAAGGCTCGCTGGTGCGGTTGTTGGCGTTCGCCAGCCTGTCGGGACAGCCGATCAGCGTGCAAATGGCTGAAGAAGCGCTACGTGGCTTCCTGAGGCCACAACGGCGCGAGGTTCGCATTGCCACGATCCAGCGGGTCGCGGCCAACGAGTTCGGTGTGACCGTCGAGGCTTTGAAGTCGAAGAGCCGCGCGCAGAAGGTGGCGTTCCCCAGACAGGTTGCCATCTACCTGACGCGTGAACTCACGGGAGTTCCTCTTGTCGAAATCGGCAAGAGGTTCGGCGGACGAGATCACACGACGATCCTCCACGCCTATGGGAAGATCGCCAAGCTCGTCCAGCACGATTCATCTCTTCAGGAACGCTTGGAGAAGATGAAACGGTTGTTGCTGTTTCAGTGACCTTACCACCTTCAGCAACTTCCAGTCAGGGGGCCGGTCTTCTGGACCGGCCCTTTTTTCTGCTCCACAGATCCGAACAAGTTCCGAAAACGAAACGGCTTTCGGGGCGTGGGAAAAAATGTGGAGACCGGTGGGTTCAGCGTGCAGTCCCGTCCCCAGGCCGACGCCCTGTGGACAATGTCGACACAGAAAGAGCACACCTTTCACACTGCGTCGACACATGCGAAACGGGCGTACGGGGGGTCGGCAGGCCGTGGAAGCCTTGTTTTCGTCGATGTGCAACGCACAATCCACAGTACTGCTTCTACTACTAGGAACAGACTTACAAGACAGGAAGGCATCGGGGCCACGAACACGCGATGAGACGCCGGGACGGGTCCGAAGCGGTCTTGTAACTGAACACATTACAAGTATTTACGCACGTTTCGGGGAGTAGTTTTCGCTTGCGTGTGCACCTTCGCACACGTAACATGCGGGCGTCGGGAACCCCTTGGATTGAACCTGCTGGTTCCGGCCCGGTTTCCCTTTTCGTGCCTACTCGAGCAGGACACCCGGCGAGGCCCGGCGCGGCGTCGTCATGGCTGGCACGTCGCGCGCTCGACTGGACACTTCCCGGGCAGGGCTCCGACACCGGTCACTTTCTTTCGTGACGCGTGGAGTTCGAGAACTCCGGAAAACCACTCTGTTGCGCGGCGCGCGACCACATCGAGGAGGGAGTCGCCCGTGAAGATCGTGGCGGACCAGGCCAAGCTCAGCCAGAAGCTCCAGGCCGTGGGCGCCGTGGTGCCGACGAAGACCACGCTCACGATTCTGTCGAACGTGCTGATCCAGGCCGAGGGCGATACCCTGCGTCTCACGGCCACGGATCTGGACCTGTCGATGACCACGACGCTGCCGGTGAAGGTCGAGCAGCCGGGCGTGGTTTGTGTCCAGGCGCGCCGCATGAACGAGATCGTTCGCTCGCTGCCGGCGGGCGACGTGAAGCTGAGCTCGAAGTCGGACACCGTGCGCATCCAATGCGGCAAGAGCGATTTCAGGATCAAGGGTGCCGACTCCGACGAGTTTCCCAAGGTGACCGATCGCATGAAGGAGAAGGGCTTCGAGCTCCCGGGAGCAACGCTCAACCGCATGGTCGATCGCGTCATCCACGCCGTGTCCCAGGACTTGAGCCGCGTCGCGCTCACCGGCGTGCTCTGGGAGTTCGACAAGACGAGCTTCGCCATGGTGGCCACCGATGGAAGTCGTCTGTCCAAGGCGTCACGTTCGGAGAAGCTGAGCGTGGGCAACGTGAAGGAAGTGATCGTGCCGGGGAAAGCACTGCAGCAGGTGCAGCGCTTGAGCGGCGACGACAGCGCCATTCACGTGAGCGTGAGCGAGAACTACATCGGCTTCGACCTGGGCGATACCTTCGTACACTCGCGTTTGCTCGAGGGACCGTTCCCCAACTACCGCCCCGTCATCCCCAAGAACAACAAGCACAAGCTCACCATCGAGCGTGATGGCCTCACGCAAGCCACCCGACGCGTGTCGATCCTGTCGAACACGCTGACGCATCAGATCAAGATGGGATTGCGCCCGGACGCGGTGACGTTGAGCGTCTCGACACCCGACCTGGGTGAAGCGCAAGAGGACGTGGTGGCGGCCTACAACGGCCCGGAGATGGACATCGGCTTCAACGCGAGCTTCCTCATGGATATTTTGAAGAGCGTCGGTTCGGACGACGTCGAGTTCTCGCTGGACAAGCCCGACACCGCCGCGATGATCCACCCCGTCGGCAGCGAGGACGGCGAGGAGTATTTCTGCCTGTTGATGCCGTTGCGCCTCGCCGAGTGACGTGCGCCTCCGTTCGATTCGCACGGTCACGTGGCGCAACGTGCACGACGGCAGCTTCGAGTTTTCCGACGGAGTGAACGTCTTCGTCGGTGGAAACGGTCACGGGAAGACGAACTTTCTCGAGGCCGTGCAGTATCTCGCGCTCGGGCGTTCGCATCGCGGTTCGCGTGACGACGAAATCGTGCGCTTCGGTGCGGAGCATTTTTTCGTACGAGGGGACGGGGAAGGGGACGCCGGGGAAACCTTCAGCATCGAAGCCGGCTTCACGCCGCCGCGGAGCAAGAAGCTCAAGGTCGACGGGCTGCCGGTGGCACGTCTGACGGATCTCGCTGGGGTTCTGGCGTGCGTGTCGTTCGGGCCGGAGGATTCTGAGCTGGCCCGCGGCGGGCCGCAGCTGCGGCGACGCTACGTCGACTACACGCTGGCCGAGACCAGTCGCTCCAGCCTCAAGGTGTTGACCGAATATCGGCGGGCGCTGCAGCAGCGCGGTGCACTCCTGCGCGACGCCGATCGGCTGGGCGCCCAGCTCGAACGGGCCTTGGCGGTTTGGGACGACGAGATCGTGCGTCTGGGGTGCGAGGTCGTCCAACGTCGCGCACAGGCGTTGCTCGAACTCGGTCCGCGGGCCGAGGCGATGCACGAAAAGCTCGGTGGCACCGACCTGCAGCTGTACTACGTGATCCACGCCCTGGGACGTAGGTTCGAGGTGGGACCGGAGCTGCGCGAGCTGGTGGAGTCGACGCCGGACGAGGTGGTCGAAGCCACGTTCCGGCAGCGGCTGCGTGAGCGGCGAACCGCCGAACGGGTGCGCGGGACGAACCTGGTGGGACCGCACCGCGACGACCTGGAGTTCGAGGTGGCGGATCGCGACCTGCGGCGCTACGGCTCCCAGGGCCAGTGCCGCACCGTGGCGGTGGCGCTGAAGATGGCCCAGGCGGACACCATTCGTGCCCGGCGCAACGACCGTCCGATCGTCGTGCTGGACGATGTCTTCGCCGAGCTGGACGAGTCGCGGGCTCGGGCGCTGTGGGAAGTCGTCTGCCAGAACCATCAGACGTTTCTGGCGGTGCCGCGCCAGAGCGATATGGCCTTCGGTAGCGGTGACGCGCTTTTTCGCGTCGAAGACGGTTC
>JBFJHN010000329.1:0-4499 GCA_041613275.1 Candidatus Krumholzibacteriia bacterium
CGTCGTCGATCCGGGCGAGACCGATCGCACCACCGCGCGTCGAGAGACCTGGGAAGAGGCCGGCTTGCGCGGTGAGCTGCTCTCGCCGCTCTGCAGCTACACGGACGTGCGCGCGCCCGGACGTGCGCGCATCGTGCGCATGTACCTGATGCGCGTGGACGAGGTCGCCGACGAATGGGAAGAGCGCGGCCAACGCCAACGCGTGTGGATGGATCTCGAAGAAGCGCGACGGCGCATCGATCGTCCCGAGCTGCTTCCGGTTCTCGAGGACGCGCACGCGAAGATCCAGCGCCTCGAGGATCCACGCTGAAGACCACTCGCGTTCGTCGCGCTACTTGCGTTGCAGCAGCTTGCGCAGCGACTGCTGGATGCCCGGGTCGTCCGGCGCCAGCTGGGCCGCCGTGCGCAAGTGGCGCTCGGCATCGTCGTCGTGCCCCATGCGCAGCGCCGTCATTCCGGCGAGGCGATGTGCCTCGGCGTAGTCGGGCTTGATGCGTGTGGCGGCCAGGAAGGCTTCGTACGCGCCGGCGACGTCGCGCGTTACGATGAGAACGCGTCCCAGGTTGACGTGCGACACCACGCTTCGCGGGTGCAGCTCCAACGCCCGCCGATAGGCTTCGGCCGCCTCGGCGGGACGTCGCGTGTTGGCCAGCAACACGCCCAGGTTGTGCCAGCCGTTGTAGAGCTCGGGGTCCAGCTGCACCGCGCGGCGCAGCGCGTTCTCCGCCGTTCCCCACTGCCGCCGTTCGAGGAACGACATGCCCAAGCGATCCCAATAGGCGGCGCGCTCGGGCTCTTCCTGCACGGCGCGCTGCCACAGCGCCAGATCGGTGCGCCACACACGCGCGCGCCAGTCCGAGATCCACAGCAAGACCACGACGAGCAGCGCGAAGACGCCGACGGCGCTCCAGCGCAGGCCGGGAGCCGCATGCCAGGCGCGCTGGAGCAGAACTCCGACGGGCGCGAACGCGAACACGGACGCGAGGTACAGGAAGCGCTCGGACAGCTGCGTCTCCTGCGGAAGCAGGTTGAGGATCGGCAGCAGCGAGACGCCTGCAGCCAGCGCACAGCGACGCAACGCGGCGCGCGACTGCGGCGCCCAGCGCCACGCCGCGCCCCACACCAGAAGCGTTGCGATCACGCCCAGCCCGACGCGCACCGCACCCAGCGACGACGCGTCCGGCTCCATCGACAGCAGCCGCGCCGGCGCGAACAACGACTGGAGAACGAAGAGCAGCGTTTGCAACGGCAGGAGCGCCGCACCCTCGGGGCGCGCGGCCGACGCCGTCGTCGGGAACAAGCCGCCCAGCGCACGCTGGCGCAGGATCCACGTGATCACGCCCGCCGCGCCCAACGCCGCGAGCTGCGCCTTCGGCCACGGTGCCGCGCGTGCACGCCACACCAGAACCAGCAGCACCGGAAGGACGACGGCGATCTCCTTCGACAGGAACGCCAGGAGCGTGCCCGCGCCGACGCCCAGCCACGCGAGGCGCGAACGCGACGACGCGCTGCCGAGCGCGACGAGCACGAAGAGCGTCGCCAACACGTCGACGCGCCCGGAGATGAACGCCACCGACTCGGCGTGCACCGGATGCACGGCAAAGACGCACGCGGTGAGCCACGCCGCCGTGCGCGGAATGCCCAGCCCCACGAGCGCCCAGGGGACGAGCAACGTCGCGAGAACGTGCAGGACGATGTTGGTCAAATGGCTCCCGCGCGCGCCGCTCTGCCACACGTGCACGTCGAAGGCGTTGCAGAGCACCGCGATGGGGCGGTAGTAGCCCGAAATCCCGGGGCGATCGGCGGTGGCGTAATAGTCACGTTCGAACGCTTTCCACCACACGTCGTCACGCCGCAGCTCGTCGTTGCGTTCGATGAGCACGTGATCGTCGAAGACGTAGCCGCCGCCGGGCACGACGGACGCGAAGGCGAGAGCCGCCAGCACGATCAACAGCGCGGCACGCAGTGCGTTCATCGGACGAGCTTCCAGAGGAGCAGGGTGATGGCCATTGCCGCCGCCATCAGCGCAACGAAGAGCCACTCACCCCAGCGCAGGTACGGCGTCGAGGGCGCCAACGGCAAGTCGAGTGTAGCGCGCAGGATCGCCGGCTGCCACAGCTCCGTCCGCGCCAGAACACGCGCGTTGGCGTCGATGAACGCCGAGATTCCCGTATTGGTCGCGCGCACGATCGGGCGCGCCGTCTCGTACGCGCGCATGCGTGCGAGGGCGAGGTGCTGCTCGGGCTCGGCGTAGCGCCCGAACCAGTAGTCGTTGGTCAGGTTCACGAGAACATCGCCGCCCTTGCGGACACCGCGGCGCACGTAGCCCGGGAAGAGCACCTCGTAGCAGATGAACGGCGTCACTGCGAAGTCGCCGACCTGCAGGCTCGTGGGTCCAGGCCCGGGCGAGAACAGGCCCGCGTTGGGAATCCACTCCAGGAGTATCGGAAACTGCTCCGACAGCGGCACGTGCTCCCCCAGCGGCAGCAGCTTGTTCTTGTAGTAGCGCCCGCGTACCAACCCAGAGCGATCGACGTAGTAGAACGTGTTGTAGATGCGCCAGGTCTGATCCTCGGTGAGCTGGAAATCGTAGCCCCCGAGGATGAGCGGCGCACCCAGAGCGCGCGCCATGGCACGCACGGGCTCGAACGCCATGTCGCGCGGTGAAACCGGAATCGACGTCTCGGGCCACACGAAAAGATCCGCCGAGCCCTCTTGCAACGCCTGCTGCGTCAGGCCCACGCTCTGCGCCACGACGGTGTCCGCCATGCTCTCCATGTCGCCGGCTTCATCCAGGAACACGCCGGCGTCGCCGATGTTGTTCTGGATGATGACCACCTCGAGCTTGCGCTCCACAGGCTGCGCGTCCACGGCGCGACGGTGCAGCGCTCCGTAGACGGTGAGCGCGATTGCAAACGCCACGCACACTGCCAGCTCGACACGCCGCCGTGCGCGCGACACGTGTGTGCGCACGGGATCCCAGGCCAGGCACGCCGCGAACCACGCCAACAGGAAGGTCAGCCCGCGCGTTCCCACCAGCGCCGACGCCGCGGGCAAAGCCGGCACGTCGATCTGCGTGTAGCCCAGCGCATCGGGGAAGACCTTCGGCGTCACCAGCTCCAAGGTTGCAAACATGGCCGCGGTCACCGCCGCCGGTAGGCGCGCCAGGCGCCCGGATCCCAGGCGCGCGAGCACGGCGAAGGCGGTGAAGTTGATCTCGCCGAACGTCGAGTATGCGAGCACCATGAGCGCGGCGAGCGGCCACGATACGTTCCAGAAGCGGTGCGCCATGTCGGCCATCCAGGCGTAGCCGAACCCCGACATGACCGCCGAAGCGATGAGTCCGCACACGAGCGCACCGCGCCAGCCGCGCACGCGCCGGACCGCCACGATCAGCGGCACCAGCGCCACCCAACCCAGCGGTGCCCACTGCAGCGGTGGAAAGGCCAGGAAGTACAGCAAGCCCGACAGCGCCGCCAGCGCGTACGGATGCTGCAGAGGGTTGCCGAAGCGGCTCAATCCGGACTCCTCGGGTACGGAAGACATGCGGCGCGCGACGAAGCCGCGCAAGCGTAGCGGCCGCGGCCTGCGGCCTCAATGGCCCGGTGCGCCGGACGAGGACCCTGTGCTACCCTGCGTTGTCCTTCCCGGACAACGGTGCGATCGGCCCGCCTCAGCCCGGCTGGTCTGGTCCAGGGATTGCTCGCCGGGAAGAAAGTCGGAATCCAGCCGGAGTCAACGAACCCGCATGCCGTTTTTCATCGAAGATCAAAAGAACGCGCTCGAGCGCCTGCATCAGAACGATCCCACGCACGCCGATCTCGTGGAGTTCCTGGCAACGACGCTCGATCGCTTCGCCAACGATCGTTTGGCGCCGAAGGCCGCGCAGCGCGACGAGCAGGAGGTCTTCGACGAGGAAGCCTTCCGCGCCCTGGGCGAGACCGGATACCTGTCGCTTCCCTTCGCGGAAGACGTCGGTGGACTGGGCGCGCCGTTCAGCTACTCCGTCGCGGGACTCGAAACGCTGGCCAAGGCCGATGCGGGCTTCGCCCTGGGTGTCGCCATCCACGGCACCACGACCGACGGCATCAACCGGTTCGGCAGCGACGCGCTGCGCAAACGCTACGTTCCCAGGCTCGCGAGCGGCGAGATGCTCGGGTGCTTCTGCCTCACCGAGCCCGACTTCGGCAGCGACGCCCGGTCGCTGCGGACGTCGTTTCGTCGCAAAGGCGACGACTTCGTTCTGACCGGCAGCAAGTACTGGATCACCAACGCTCCGTCCGCCGACGTCTTCTTCGTCATCGCGCGCGACGAAGAGAACTCCGACGACATCTGGGCCTTCGCCGTCGAGCACGGTTGGGACGGAAACTTCGAGATCCAGCCCATCAAGGACAAGATGGGCGTGCGCGGGTCGAACACCGGCATGTTGATCTTCGAGAGCTATCGCGTACCGGCATCGCAGGTGATCGGTGAGCCGCGGCGCGGCTTCAAGTACGCCA
>JBFJHN010000330.1:0-4491 GCA_041613275.1 Candidatus Krumholzibacteriia bacterium
CGACGAAGCGCCCGCGGATGTACTCGCCGATCATCGCGGGCGAAGATGGTCGCGTGATTGAGGTGCTGTTGTTGCAAGTGCAGCAATGCCGCGAGTTCGCCCGTTTGCTGAGTGCGCGGGCGATGTTCAATTTGGGAACGGGCCGCGTTGAGCAGGCTTGGCAGGATGCACTGGCCATCCACCGGCTGGCCCGACTCACGGGCCAAGGTTTCTCGCTGATCGAAATGCTGGTCGGCGTCGCGCTGGACGGGATCGCTTGTCATCTCGATCATCAAATCGCCTTGAGCGACCGGCTGACGGTTGAACAGGCTCTGCGCTATCAGGCCGAATTGGCCAAGCTCCCACCGCTGCCGAGCGTGGCCGACATCTTGGACGTGGGCGAACGTTACGCATATCTGGACGCGGCCCAATCGCTGGCCCGCCACGGAACGGACGCGTTGGGGGGCATCGTCGGCGACGCGGGCGGCGAACATCCGCTGGACGGAGTCATCAAGTCTCTCGCCAAGTCGCTGGTCGACTGGAACCTCGTCACCAACAGCAGCAGCGGCACGAACTACATGAACTGTACGACCGGATCGAACACCGTCTTCGGCGACCCGGTGTTCGCGGACACGATGGCGACCGACTATCACCTGGGGCTGCACTCGGCGGCCATCGACGCCGGGCGCACCGACCCCGGTTACGAAGATCCGGACGGCTCACGCGGCGATCTGGGACGCTACGGGTCGCACAGCTTCACGATGGATCAACCGGTGTTCCCGACCGGCCTCGCCGCTTCGCTGCAATCCAGCAACGTCATCCTGTCGTGGAACCCGAATCCCGAGGCTGACATCGCGAGCTACGTGGTCTACGCCGACCCGACGAGCGGCTTCCGGCCCGGTGCGTCCAACGTCGTCGCCACGGTGGCGGCGCCCGACTCGAGCGTCGACCTCGGACCTCTTGGCGGTACGACCTTCTACACGATCGCGGCGCTCGACCAGGATGGCTACTCGAGCGGCTTCGCGGTCGAGGTGCAGAGCCCCGACGCCACGGACGCGCCGCGCACGCCGGTGTCGTACACGTTCCGCTTGCACGCCAACGCGCCGAACCCGTTCAATCCGATGACGCGCATCCCGTTCGAGCTGGATCGCTCGGGCCCGGTGCGACTCGAGGTCTTCGATCTCGCGGGGCGCCGCGTGCGCACGCTCGTGCAGGGCGCGCGAGATGCCGGCCCGCATGTCGTCGTGTGGGACGGGCGCAACCAGCACGGGCAACGGGTCTCGTCGGGCGTGTACGTGTACCGCTTGCGCTCCGCGGGCCGCGAGCGCAGTCACAAGATGGTCGTCCTGAAGTAGGCCTGCGTGCGACCGCTCCACCGGGGGGTCGACTTCGGCATGGATCCCAAGAAGCGCCACGGCGTGCGTGCGACGAACCGCGAGTACCTCAGGTACGACCAGGTCGACAAACGTCAGCGCTATCACCTGTCGGAACAGGGCGCCCCCGACGAGTTCGACGACGGCTTCCACATCCGCACGTGCGACCTGGGCGACTTCCTGCACGGCGACGACGCGGCGCGCCGGCGCTTTGCCGCGGAGCTGAACGCCGCGCTGCGCGAGATCGGCTTCGCCATCCTCGTCAACCACGGCACCGACGTCGCGCTGTACGACGACATCGCGGCAGCCACGCACGAGTTCTTCACGACGCTGCCGCTCGAAACCAAGATGCGATTTCGCGCCCGGCGCCACGGCTCGGTGAACCAGGGCTACTTCCCCATCCACGAGACCAGCGACATCCATCCCGACCTGGTGGAGGGCTGGGTCTTCTGCCGGCGCGCCTTCGACGTCGACAAACGGCGCTCCGACGCTCCGCTCGACACGTTCTGGCCGGAGCCGCGTTACGAGCCGCGCTTTCGACGCTTGGTGCAGGAAAACGAGCGCCTGATCCTGCCGATCATGCAGAGCCTGCTGCTCGGGCTCGATCACGATCCGCAACTGTACGACGAGCGCCTGACGCACCCGAACATCGGCCTGCGGCTCAACTACTATCCGGCGCTGGACGCCCCGGCGCTCGCAGGCGGCGCCGGGCGACTTCTGGGACACGAAGACGTCGGCATGTTCACGCTGCTGCCAGCGCCCGAGGTGGAGGGCCTGCAGGTGCTGAACCGGCGCACGATGAAGTGGGTGCGGCTGCAGGCGCCGCGCGGCAGCCTGATCTTGAACACCGGCGACTACGTGCAGCGCATCACCAACGACATCCTCCCCAGCACGACGCATCGCGTTGGGAGGCCGCGCGACCCTGAGCTGCTGACGCAGCCGCGCGTGTCGTTCCCGATGAACGTCTACGTGTGGGAAGACGTTTTGCTCGAGGTGCTTCCGGGACTGTCGAAACCCAAGTACCCGCCCGTGCGCGCCATCGAGTTCCACACGCGCAGCACGAGCAAGTTCTACGGCGACGACTACGCCGTGGTGGAATGAGCGGCGAGCGACTCGGACTGCGACGCGAGCTGGGACGGCTGGAGTCCTACGCGACCCTCATCGGCATCCTCGTGGGTGCCGGTATCTTCCGCGTCACGAGCGACGCCTGGGCGCTCACAGGATCGAGCGTGGTCCTCGGGTACCTGGCGCTCGCGCCGGCGGTGCTCGCCACGTCGGTGCCCTACGCGGTGTTTCTGTCGACTCCGCTCGGACGCCTGCCCGGCGGCGAGTACACGCACATCTCGCGCACGTTCGGGAGCGCGCGGCTGGCTTTCGTCGGCGTGTGGATCAAGATCATCGCCTACCTCGGCGCCCTCGCCTACTTGGCCCGAGCCTTCGCCGACTACCTGCTGCAGCTCGAAGGCGTCGCGGCCCCGGGCGGTGCTGACGGTGCGGGAAGCGTGGGAACGGCTGCGAGGATGGGCGTGGCGCTGGGCGTCCTGGCGCTCTTCTACGCCATCCACGTGTGGGGCGTGCGCTGGTTCGGGCGTCTGCAGGTGCTCATGTTCGCCGCGCTGGGTGTGTCGATCCTTGTGCTCGTTGTGCCCGGCGTGTTCGCGATCGAGCGCGCCCACTACGCGCCGGTCTTCACGGGGGGCGTGCGAGGATTCGCCGCGTGCCTGCCGCTTTTGTTTTTCGCCTACGCGGGCTTCGAGTCTCTGGCGCAGACGGCAGGCGAGGTGCGCGACAGCACGCATCATCTGCCACGCGTGTTCCTGCGCGGCATTCTGGTCACGACGTTGCTCTTCGCCGCCATCTCGGGCGTCGCGTTCGGCGTGCTGCCGGGCGACGTGTTGGGCGCGAGCCATGCGCCGATGGCCGACGTGGCGCGCGTCTACTTGCCGCGCTACGGTACCGCTGTCGTCGTGATCGGCGCGCTGATGGCGCTCACGACGTCGATCAACGCCACGATGCTCGTGCCTTCGCGTCTCGTGGTCATGCTGGCTTCCGACGGCCTGTCGCCCGCGTGGCTCGGACACGTGCACCCGCGCACCGCAACGCCCGTGCGCGCGCTCACGCTGACCTATGTCCTGGCAGCGGCGCTGCTGGTCAGCCGGCAGATGGCCTTGGCGCTGAACATCGCGGTGCTCGCCATGGTGCTCCTGTACCTGTTGCACAGCGTGGCGCTGCTCGTCGTGCCACGCACCAACCCGGAGCTCTTCGCCTCGCGTCGTGTCCGCATGCCGCCGGGGCTCATGAGGGCCGCTGCGGTCTTCTCGGCTCTCGCCATGCTGGGGCTCGTCATCGTCATCGTGCACGGAGATCTCCGCACGCTCGTGCACGACGACTTCGTCGCGCGCCTCGCGGCCGGTCGCCTCACGAGCATCGAGCTTCTCGTCGTCTGGGGCCTGGCCGGACTGGCCGTGCATGCACTCGCGCACCGCGACCGATCCCTCCCGCCGCCGGAGTGACGGTCGATCCTGCCCGAGTGCCAATCGCTCCCGCAGCGGGAGTTCCGCGCGATCTTGCCCGCGTATCGATCATGCCGGAGCACCCGGATCAGTCTTGCTTGCGTGCGTCGGCGGGACTCCCGGCAGGATAGAACACACCCAAGAGGCGAAGTGCACTCGCTCCGAGGTTCTCCACACAGTGCATCTGGCGGCGCGGCAGATACACGCAGGACCCCGGTGCGATGTCGGAGTGAGTCGCTCCAGCCCACATGCGCCCGTGACCCTCGAGGATGCACAAGACCTCTTCATACTCGTGGAAATGATCGGGCGCGCGCCCTGTCGGAATCGAGCCCACGAACTGCGTGACCTGCTCGCACCCGAGTCGCGGATCGACGAGGACCCGATACCAACGATCGGCGGTTGTTTCGGCTTCGCAGTCCATGAGATGCACGAGCGGGGCCCTTGCGGAGCTCGAGGGGGCCGGGCACTCGGGAGGCGCGGGATGGATCGCCGCGTCGATTCCCGGATCGGGGCAGCGCACGCTGACCACCCTGAGCGTTTGGTTGGCGGTGTTGTCGACCCAGGCCGAACGACCCGGCGCAATGTAGATGCCCGTGTCCGGGCCCACGGGGTAGCGGATGCCGTCG
>JBFJHN010000331.1:0-4490 GCA_041613275.1 Candidatus Krumholzibacteriia bacterium
CGGGTGCGGTGGGCCGCCCGCGGCCCCGGCGGACGCAGGAGGGACGTGCGGGCGTGGCGGCGGCGCCAGAACTGTCGATAGCATAGCAGATTACGTCGATACGTCTCGGAATCGCAAAGTCGTTCCGTTTCGCGCAACACGGCGGGTCCGTTTTGCGTCGTTCAGATGTCAGTCAGTCCGCAAGCCTCGGAGCGAGCGAGAGATCCCGCGGGATGAGGCCGGTCGAGGCGTGCTTCCGGAGCGGCGAGGACGGGGAGCACGTGGCCGGTCCCGCGGGGTTGTCTTTCTTGGACCCCGAGCGCACGATCCCGTACACCTCGGGCCTGCGTGTACCCACCGGTTCAGTCGAGCGCGCCTCCGGCGCCCGGGGCATCTTCCATCGCAATCCACGAACAATTTACAAATCAACGACTTACGTGTGCATCCACGGTACAGCCTCACGATGGCACCCGCGCTGCTGAAGCTGTCGCAGGAGAAACGCGACGCTTCGATCCCCGTGCAAGCCGGGACGAGCGCAGACCCATCGAAGGAGTGAAGGCAGCATGCGAGTGGCAGACCTGTTGAAGCGAGCGGTGCTGGTCGTCTTGCCCCTGTCCCTGATGACAGGGTGCAAGCTCTTGACCGACGCCGCCACCACGGACCTCCCGAGCCCTGAGGCTTGGGAAGAGACGACGGACCTGAACAGCGAGTTCGGGGGCTACGACTTCGAGAGCGAAGTGCCGGCTTTCGGAGACTCGGAGATCATGAAGATGGAATCCGAAGAGGCGAGCGTCGAGGCCGCAGACGAAGAGCGCGCGATCGCCGACGATGCCGGAGCCTTCGCGGTGCGCATCCTCTGGGGACAGCTCGAAGGCAACCGCGACGCCGAGCGCCCGGTGAACTGGTCGGGCGCGATTTCGGTATCGAGCGGCGCGGTGGCGGCGCTGCGCACCATCGCCTTCGAGTTCCCGCACGATCACCTGCAGCGCCGTGACAGCCGTCAGGTGCTGCCGTTCGTCTCGTACACGTTGCCGAGCTTCGACGGTCTTCTCATCGTCGTCAAGGACGACGGCGATCCCGAAGCCACGCTGACGTTCGAGACCGGTCCGTTGACCGAGACGTTCCGCCTGTCCGAGCTGCGCGAAATCGACACCGTCATCCCGGTCGACGATCTCGGCAACGCCGTGTCGTTGACGGGCATCGAGATCGATCGGGAGTGTCCGGCCGGCGGCCTGCGCGGTCACTGGATGAAGCGCGAGGGCGAGCGCGGCGTGTTCCGCGGCATGTGGGTCACG
Source organism: Candidatus Krumholzibacteriia bacterium (assembly GCA_041613275.1). Taxonomy (GTDB): domain Bacteria; phylum Krumholzibacteriota; class Krumholzibacteriia; genus JBFJHN01. Next base: position 1,275 of record JBFJHN010000331.1, read on the forward strand.
GCGCTCGGCACTCCGGTGGGACACGTGCGCGGCCACTTCGGCGTCAACGACGAAGGCATGCGCGTGTGGTTCGCCAAGATCATCAACCGTGACGGTGAGGTCATCGGTCTGGCGCGCGGCGGCTGGGAGCCGAGCGAAGAGCTCGATCGCCCGGGCGGCATGTTCGCCGGACACTTCGTCGCACGCGAGGGCGAGATCCAAGGTGGAGTGCGCGGTCACTACGTGGCCACGCGCCGCAGCGACGAGGGTGTCGCCGGCGTGTTCAACGGCCGCTGGCGCAGCGCGTGCGATCGCCCGGGCGACGAGCCCGACGACCGTCCCGGCGACGAGCCCACGGATCCTCCCGCGGATGAGCCCGCGGACCAACCCGGCGACACCGAGCCGGCGCCCGTGGAGCCCTGAGACCACGCAAGGCACGGAGGCCTCGTCGAACGCGGTCCCTCTTCGGAGGGGCCGCGTTCGTGTGTGTGCCGCACCGAGCAACGGCGGGGTTCCGTTCAGGACACGCGCGCCGCGTGGGCGGTTTCCGTTGCGGCGCGCAGGTGCGCGAGAGCCAAGAGCATCGGCGCGACGCTCCAGCGAATCGCCGGCAGATCGTTGCTCATCCAACGGCCGCGCTGCATGCGGAAGTAGGCGCGCGCGCCATCCCCCGACCCGCGCCAGACGAGCAGCGCACGCGCGCTCTGCGCGTAGGCCCGCCGCGCCCAGGTGCCCCAAGCCGCGTCGCGCTGCGCCATCCTCGCCAGGAGCTGAATGGCTTGCGCACAGTTCTGCGCATCGATCGGGTAGGTCCCGGCCGAGGTGTAGCGTGGCAGCCCGTTGGGCTCGAGCAGACGCGCGCGGAAGAACTCCATGCCGCGCTCCAACGCGCGCTCGGCCTCGGCGTAGGGGCTTCGTCGCGTGTACTCGTTCAGCGCTTCCAAGACGTAGCCGCTGTGGAAGCCGTCCACCCAGCGTCCGCGCCCGCCGCGGGCGTAGAACCAGCTGCCGTCGGCGTTCTGAGCGGCGAGCACGGCGTCGAGCGTGCGTCGCGCCTGTGTCGCCAGATCGTCGCGTCCGGTGATCCCGGCCACGCGGCACAGGAGCACGGCAGCCTGCGCGTTGACGTTGTAGACCACCGCGTCCTGGTCGGGGTAGTAGCGCCAGAACTGCTGTTCGGCGTTCGACTCCACGCGTCCCAGATCGTGCTGCATCCACTCGACCGCCTGCACCGCCGGACGCAGGTCCTCGTCGTCGCCGGTGACCTCGTAGAGATCGACGAACGCCACCGCCGCGTTGACCGTTTGGAACAGGTTGGGCGTGTGCACACCCGCGCGCACGAAGCGCGACGCGTACGGTAGATCCATGCCCCAGCTGTACCCCGTCGCCGCGTCCAGCGCACGCGCCCGCAAGGCGCGGGCGAAGTTGCGCCCACGCTCGAGCGCGGCCGGATCCTCGTCCAAGCGCGACAGGAGCAGCGAGGCGCTCAAAAGATCGGAAAGCGACTTGGTGAGCACGCGTCGTTCGATGCGCAGAAGCGGTCGCAGGTTCACCGGCGAACGCTTGACCACCTGCATGGCAACGCGCGCTGCCAATCGCGGACCGGTGAACCGCTGCAGCCACGGCGACGTCAGGCCGTCATAGGGATCCCACGAGGCGTAGTCGCGCGCCGCCATCCAACGCTGCAACGCGTCGGTGACCGCGCGCAGGTTCGCGGGAGGAGCCTGGGGCACGTCCGGGCGCCGCTCGAGTTCCTGCGTGACGCGTCGCCCGGGGTGCGCAGCCATCACACGCCCTCGCGCTTGTGCACGAGGAAGTGTCCCAGCAGCAGGTGCTGCAACCCCGAGTTGCGCAGCACGTCCAGCGCATCTTCGGGCGTGTTGGCGATGGGAAACCCGTGCAGGTTGAACGACGTGTTGAGGACGGCGCCGCGTCCGGTGCGTTCCCGGAACTTGGAGATCAACCGATGGTAGTCCGGGTTCCATTCACGCGACACGGTCTGCGGGCGCGCCGTGCGATCGTACGGGTGGATCGCTGCCGCCAGATCGGCAACGCGCTCGGTGGTGTCGAACGACAGGATCATGTACGGCGACGGTATGCGCTTCGGGTTGACGATGTACTCGTCGGCGCATTCCTCGAGCATCGACGGCGCGAACGGCATCCAGAAGTCGCGGTTCTTCACCATTTCGTTGATGATGCGGATGACCTCGGGCTTGGTCGGATCGGCGAGGATGGCGCGATTGCCCAGCGAGCGCGCGCCGAACTCCATGCGCCCTTTGCAGCGCGCTACCACCTCACCCGCTGCGAGCAGCTCGGCGGTGCGCTCCTCGAGGTCGCCATCGGCCTCGACGTCCAGCCACGACGAAGCCTCGAAGCGCTCGAGCGCGCGTTCCTCGTCGGCGCGCGTCGCCGCCGGTCCGAGGTAGAGGTCTCCGAGCGCCTGGGTCGAAACCGGCCGACCGTGTGCCGCGTCGTCCTTCGCCTGCCAGTACCAGCATGCGGCCAGCGCGCTCGACTCGTCGCCGCACGAGGGCAGGACGTAGAGATCTTCGACCTCGGGCAGCTCGAGGATCATCTTGTTGGCCTTGACGTTCATGAAGCAGCCGCCCGACAGCGCCACATGGCGCACGCCGGTCTGGCGCACGGCGTTCTGCACCCAGGTCGTCAGCATCTCTTCGGTGAACTTCTGCAGGCCGCCGCAGATGCTGTCGAAGCGCTTGAGCTCGAGCATGTCCTTGAAGAACGTGTAGCTGTAATACGTCTCGGGGCAACCGTTGGTCCGCGCCCACACCAACGGGTTGCTGCGGTCGAAATCCATGAGCGCGCGGAATTTCGCGTACACCTGATCGCTCTGCTTGGCCGGAGCGTACGGCGCCATGCCCATGATCTTGAACTCGTGCTCCAACGGCACCATGCCCATGATGAAGGTGATCATGGCGTAGATGTTGCCGATCGACTCGGACTCGGGCACCGCGGCGATGCGACGCAAGCGCCCGTTCTCGCCCACGCTGACCGTGGCGCACAGGCCGTCTCCGGCGCCGTCGTTGGTCAGCACGAGCACCGGCGTGTCGAAGCGTCCCCAGCCGTAGTAGGCGCCCGCGGCGTGCGCCGTGTGGTGGTCCATGAAGTGGATGCGTTCGGACGGGAAGCCGAATTTCTCGGCAGCGCGCTTGCGCTGGGCGCGGCGACGATCGTCGCGCACCGTCTTGATGGCGGTGCGCTTGAGAAAGCGACGCA
>JBFJHN010000332.1:0-4480 GCA_041613275.1 Candidatus Krumholzibacteriia bacterium
CAGCGAGCGCTTCACGCTCGAGGGTTTCCTGCCGTTCCTGTGGGATCGCACCGAGATCGAGCCCGCGGGCTCGATGTTCTCGACCAACGACTTCGCCAGCCGCGGCGGCGATATCGTGTACCTGGGATTCGGCAGCCCCGCCATCGTCGACACGGCACCCAACACGGGCGTGGGGGCGCCGGTGGGCGTCGAGGTGCCGCGCGCTGCGGATCGCGAGGCAAACGACGGCGGCGAGTTCGGCGTGGCGCTGCGCTGGTTCGAGCCCGCGCTCAACAATACGGAGTTCGGCTTCTACTACACGCGGCTCCACAGCCGGTTGCCGCTCATCAGCGGCTTTACCGGGCTGTTGCAGGAGGGGTTGGGGGCCGGGAACTACGCGGCATCGGCCAACTACTTCGTCGAGTATCCCGAAGACATCAACACGGTGGGGTTCAGCTTCAACACCGAGCTGCCGCGCGTGCCTCTGGTCATGCCGCGTGGCATGGCGCTGCAAGGGGAGGTCGTGTATCGGGACAACCAGCCGCTGCAGGTGGACGACGTGGAGCTGCTGTTCGCAGCGCTGTCGCCCATCGACCAGTTCATCGGTTTCGACAGTCCCGACGAGGGCTTCAAGAACAGTCAGCTGACGAACGGCGTGTCGGCGGGCTTCGACGAGGAGATCTCCGGTGTGCGGCGCAAGGAGGTGCTTCAGGGTCAGATGACGGTGACGCAGCTCCTTGGACCGAAGCTCGGCGCCGACCAGTGGGTGTTCTTGACCGAGGTCGGGGCCACCTACGTGCACAACATGGAGTCCAAGGAGATTCTGCGCTACGAGGGCCCGGCGACGTACACGAGCGCCAACCCGTACTTCACGGAGACGCTCACCGCGACGGGCAATCCGATCCAGCCCTTCACCGAGGTGGACGGCTTTGCCGACGAGTTCAGCTGGGGCTATCGCACGGTGCTGCGCGCCGAGCTCAACAACCTGCTGGGATCCGTGAACGTCCAGCCGACGATCGTTTGGTTCCACGACGTCAACGGGACCTCGCCGTCCCCGATCCTGAACTTCATCCACGGGCGGCGAGCCGTCACTGCGGCCATCTCGGCCGACTACCTGCTGTCGTGGTCGGCGCGCTTGGCGTACACGAACACTTTCGGCGCCGGCCGGTATAATCTGCTGAGGGATCGTGACTTCGTGACGTTCTCTCTGAGCTACTCGTTCTAGTGGGGCGCAACTCGCCGAAGCGCCCAAGGGCGCCGCAACGGAGGAAGAGGTCATGAGCGCATATGCCACGTGCACGCGGTGCGTCGTCGCGGCGTTTCTGGTCGTTGTCGCCGTCCCGACGCTCGCCGTGTCGCCCGAAGAAGCCGCGCGGCTGGACAAGGATCTCACGCCGACCGGCGCCGTCCGCGGCGCCAACGCGGATGGTTCCATTCCGGCCTGGGAAGGCGGCGTGAAATCGCCTCCGGCAGGATACCGCCCCGGGATGCACCACATCGACCCGTTCGCGAGCGACGCGATCCGGTTCACGATCACGGCGCAGAACGTCGACCAACATCGCGACAAGCTCTCGCCGGGACAGCAGGGGATGTTCGCGCGTTACGCGGACACCTGGAAGATGAACGTCTATCCAACGCGTCGCTCGGCCTCCTATCCCGACTTCGTCTATGCAGCGCTCAAGGAGAACGCGCTGAGCGCCCGTCTCGTCGAATCCGGAAACGGAGTCGAGAACTCGCGCGTGGCGTCCCCGTTCCCCATTCCGCAAAGTGGTCTCGAAGCCATCTGGAACCACCTGCTGCGTTATCGCGGACAGACCATCTTCCGCCGCATCGGGCAGGCGACGCCGACTCCGGGCGGGAGCTACACCATGGTGACGCTCGAGGAGACGGTGCTCGTCCCCTACGGGAACCCGCAGGCCAGCACCGAGACCATCGGCAACCGGCTCGCGTACTTCCTGCAGATCGTCCGCTCCCCGGCGCGCCTGGCGGGCAACGTTCTGCTCGTGCACGAAACGTTGAACCAGGTGGCTGAGCAGCGCCAGGCCTGGGTGTACAACCCCGGGCAGCGGCGCGTGCGCCGCGCGCCCAACGTGGCCTACGACAATCCTGGCACGGCGTCCGACGCGCAGCGCACCAACGACCAGCTGGACATGTACAACGGCGCGCCGGACCGCTACGACTGGGAGCTCGTGGGGCGCAAGGAGATGTACATCCCGTACAACAGCTACAAGCTGCACAGCGACGCCCTCAAGCACGACGACATCGTCCGTCCCGGACACGTGAACCCCGATCACCTGCGCTACGAGCTTCACCGCGTGTGGGTCGTGGACGCCAAGCTCAAGAAGGGCACGAGCCACATCTATGCGCGCCGCACCTTCTATCTCGACGAAGACAGCTGGCAGATCATGGCCGTGGACCTGTACGACGGCCGCGGGCAGATCTGGAGAGTCTCCGAGGCGCACGTCATCAACTACTACGAGATGCCGATGATCTGGGACACGTTGCAGACGCACTACGATCTGCAGAACGGACGCTACCAGGCCTATGGCCTCAACAACGAAGATGAAGTCGACAGCTTCGACGTTGACGTGACCGTCGCCGACTACAGTCCCAGCGCCCTGCGGCGGATCGGCTTGCGGTGATCGTCGCGACGGTGCGCGGGGGGAACAGGTCCAGGCTGCGGGGGCCGGCTCTCGTCCCCGCGGTCATGCTCGTTGTGCTGTGCATGGCGCAGACGTGCGCTGGCCAGTCCGAGACCGCAGCCGGCGAGCGAGAATGGGCGATCATCGCGCCACGCGCCACGCGGTCGCTCTTGTTGGACGGCGTTGCGCGCCCCGGTTTGGCCGTACTCGTGGGAACGCGCGGCCACATCCTGGTTTCCGAAGACGCGGGCGCCAGCTGGACACAAGTCCGCGTTCCCACACGCCGTGGCCTGTGCGCCGTTGCGATGCCCGACGCCGACAACATTTGGGTTGTCGGGCATGACGCCCTCATTCTCTACAGCGACGACCGCGGCCGCACATGGACGGTGCAACACGACGCTCCGGAAGACGAATCCCCTCTGTTCGACGTCTGGTTCGAGGACGCGCGACACGGCATCGCCATCGGCGCCTATGGGCTCTTTCTCGAGACCCACGACGGCGGCGAAACGTGGAGCAAGCGCTCGCTGGACGAGCTGGACCGTCACCTGTACGCCATCACCGAGAGGTCAAACGGCGAGCTGTACGTCGCCGGGGAGTCGGGAACCATCCTGCGCTCGAACGATCGTGGCGCGACGTGGAAGCAGCTGCGTTCCCCGTACGCTGGGAGCTTCTTTGGCATTCTGGCGCTTCGTCAGGGGGCGCTGCTGGTCTACGGCCTCCGCGGCAACCTGTACCGCTCGGAAGACGGAGGAGAAAGTTGGCAGCGCATCGCGCTTCCGGTACGCGCCACGTTGCTCTCCGGAACTCGCGTGCCGTCGGGAGGCGTCGTTCTCGTCGGTCTGAGCGGCTCGGTGTTCTTCAGCGACGACGACGGAACGGAGTTCGAGGATCGAAGTCGCAAGGACCGTGCAGGAATCTCGGCGGCGCTGTTCATGGCAAACGAACGCCTGCTGTTGATTGGCGAATCTGGAGTCAACTGGTTCGGTGCGGCGGAGTTCCGCTCGAGCGCGGCCCGTGAGGGTGCTCCATGAGACGTTCCGTGATGGTCGCGCTCGAGAGAGCCGTGTTCTCGAACCGCCCAGCAGTCATCGTGATCTTCGTCCTGATCACAATCGCTTTGGGTTACGTGTTCACCGGTCTACGTCCCGATGCCGGCTTCCAGAAGCTTCTGCCCCTCAAACACCCTTACATTCGCACCTTCCTCGAGTACCAAGACGAATTCGGCGGCGCCAACCGGCTTCTGATCGCTGTTCGAGCCGAGGATGGCGACATCTTCACGCCCCGGTTCTTCGAACGCCTCAAGCAGGTCACGGACGCTGTCTTCTTCCTGCCTGGTGTCAATCGCAGCACGGTGCAGTCGCTCTTCACGCCCAACGTGCGATTCATCGAAATCGTCGAGGGTGGGTTCACAGGCGGCAACGTCGTGCCGGCAACGTTTCAACCAACCCCTGACGGTTTGGCGGAAGTCCGTGAAAACGTCTTGAAGTCGGGAACGGTGGGGAGGCTGGTCTCCAACGACTTCTCTGCCGCGATGGTCAGCGCGCAGCTCGTGGAAATCGACCCGGCGACGGGCGAGCGCCTGGACTATCTCAAGGTTGCCGAGTTGCTCGAGAGCGAGATCCGTCAACGCTTCCAGGGCGACGGCGTGGACGTCCATATCGTCGGCTTCGCCAAGTTCATGGGTGACATCGCCGACGGCGCCACCGGCGTCATCGCGTTCTTCGGCGTGGCCTTCGTCGTGACCGCGTTGCTCGTGTTCTTGTTCACACGGTCGTGGCGCGCTGCAATCTTGCCGCTGGTGTGCTCCGTCGTGGCGGTGATCTGGAATCTGGGTCTCGTGCGTCTGCTTGGGTTTGGAA
>JBFJHN010000333.1:0-4479 GCA_041613275.1 Candidatus Krumholzibacteriia bacterium
CTTCCTGCTGAGCGCCGTTCTGGTGGCCAGCATGATCCACACGCTGCAGAGCGAGCAGCTGCGGCAGATCGGCATGATGAAGGCCGTGGGAGCGACGCGGCGACAGATCACGGGCGTCTACCTGGCGCACGTGGGGATGCTCGCCGCAGCCGCCCTCTGCCTCGGCGTGCCGCTCGGTTGGTTCACGGGCCGCGCCTACGCACGCTTCGCGGCCGGCATTCTGAACGCCGACGTGGCGCACAGCCCGTTTCCATGGCAAACGCTTCTGGCGCTGCTCGTCGTCGGGCTCGTCGTGCCGGTGCTCGCCGCATGGATTCCGCTGTGGCGCGGCGCGCGCATCAGCGTGCGCGAGGCGCTGTCCGACGCGCCCGGTGCGCCGCGTGCGGATGGCTGGGTCGAACGCGCGCTCCTCGAGCTCACATGGTTGCCACGTCCGCTCGTCTACGTGCTGCGCGGCACGTTCGTCCGCCGCGCTCGTCTCGCGCTCACGGTGGGCGTGCTCGCCATCGCGGGCGGCATGTTCATGGCGGCGCTGAACGTTTCCAAGGCCTGGGACGACGCGGCCACCGACACGTTTGCGCGTCATCGCTACGATCTACGCTTGTGGTTGGCTCACCCTCAGCCGGTAGCCGATCTCGACCGTCTCTTTGCCTCGCTTCCGAGCATCGCGCAGGCCGCGTACTGGCCGCAGGTGAACCCGTATCTCGTCGGCGACGACGGTACGGCGGGCGAGCGCATCACGCTGCTGGGTGTCGATCCCACCAGCACGTTGCTGGAACCGAAGCTCGTCGCCGGGCGCTGGCTCGATGCTGCGACGCCGGACGGCGTAGTCTTCAACCACGTCATCGCTGCGATGCATCCGAGTCTCGCGGTGGGGGACACGGTTGCGCTGCGGCTCGATGGACGCACGTTGCGATTCCCCGTCGTCGGTCGCGTGCAGGAGCTCATGCCTCAGCGCCTGATCTACGTGCCGAAACAGGCGCTGTTGGAAGCCACCGGACGCACGCTGGACAGCACGCGAACGGTGCGGCTCGTGGCGCGCGACCGCGGTGATGCAGCGCAACGCGCCGCCGCGCGCGACGTGGAACAATTGCTCGCCTCGCACGACATCGAGGTGTCCGGCTTGCACCGCACGGAGGACATCAAGGGGGCCATCCTCGACCACCTGGTCATCATCCAGCAGATCCTGACCTTGGCGGCGGGTCTGGTGGTCGTGGTCGGCGCCATCGGTCTGACGTCGACGCTCGCCATCCACGTCGTCCAACGCCGGCGCGAGATCGGCATCATGAGCGCGCTCGGTGCGACGCCGCGGACGCTCGCGGGTTACGTGTGGTGCGAGGGCGTGCTCATTGCGCTTCTCAGCTGGAGCGTGGCGCTCGTCCTGGCCGCACCGGCGGGCTACGCGCTGGGTCATGTCACCGGACAGATGTTCTTCAAGCAGACGCTCGCGTTCACGATGTCGCCGGCTGCCGTGGCGGTGTGGCTCGGGCTCGTCGTCGTTCTCGGCTCGCTCGCCAGCGTGCAACCGGCGCTGCACGCGGCGCGACTCACCGTTCGGGAGGCCATTCGAGATGTCTAGGAAGCGAATCCTCATCGTTCTCGCGGGGCTCGTTGTGGTCGGCGTGTTCGGGGACCGCGTCGTGGGAGGCTGGGGCGAGCGCCTGCGCGCCCTGCACGGCCACGGACCGCGCGAAACCCCGGCCGCAACCGAGCACACGGATTGGCCCGACACGCACGCCGCGCGCATGGCACGCTCGTGGGTGGAAGCGTTCTCGACGGGCGAAGCCGCGATGCGTACGTTCCTGGCAGAGCACGTTACGGCGGCCAGCCTCGAGGAGCGCCCGATGGACGCGCGGCTCCGCAGCTACCGCGAGCTGCAGCAGCAGCTCGGTGGACTCGCGTTCGCTTCCGTCGTCGAGTCGACACCGGAGAAGCTCACCGTGGTGCTTTTGGCCGACGACGCCTCGCCGCATCGCTTCGTGTTCGAGGTCGAGCCCGACTCCCCGCACCAGCTCGTCAGCGTCGGGAGGCTGATGCACGGTCACGGCGGGCACTGACACGGAGACGCTGGATGACGAAGCACACGCAGGTGCTCATCGTCGACGACGACGAGAAGCTGACCACGCTCCTCACGGAGTACCTGGACGGCTTTGGCTTCGCCGTGCGCGCCGCGGCGACCCCTGCGGACGGATTGCGCCTGCTCGAGAGCCACACGCCGGACCTCGTCATCCTCGACGTCATGCTTCCCGGCATGGACGGGTTCGCGCTGTGCCGCAAGATCCGCGAGCGCAGCGCCGTGCCCATCGTGATGCTCACCGCGCGCGGCGAGGTCTCCGACCGCGTCGTGGGTCTCGAGATCGGAGCCGACGACTACCTGCCGAAGCCGTTCGAGCCGCGCGAGCTCGTCGCGCGCATCCAGGCGGTTCTGCGTCGCGGCGCGCATCCCGCCGCCGAGGAGCGTCTGCGCGTCGGCGGCCTCGAGATCAACGGCGCCACACGCACGGCACAGCTGGACGGCAAGCCGCTCGATCTCACCACCGCCGAGTTCGACCTGCTCGGACTTCTCGTGCGCCAGCGCGGCCGCGTGCTGAGCCGCGATCGCATCATCAACGAGACGCGCGGCGTCGACTGGGAGGCCTTCGATCGCTCGGTCGACGTGCTCATCAGTCGCCTGCGCCAGAAGCTGGGCGACGATCCGCGGCGCCCCGCGTTCATCCGTACGGTGCGCGGCGCAGGCTACAGCTTCATCGGCGGCGCCGATGTCTGAGCGCCGACCCGCATGGCACCGCTCCGTGTTCGCGCGCCTCGTCGTCATCATGTTGGTGATGGCGGCGTCACTGCTGCTGCTCGTCGCCGGGTTCTACTTCGCGTTCGTCATTCCCAGCACGGACGCGTCCGCGGATCGCCTGGTGCGCACTCACGCACGCGCTTTCGCCGAGAGCCGGCCCGACCTTGAAACTGCGCGCCGGTTCGCCCAGTCGCTCGGTCTCGAGATCCGTTACGTCGGCGCGCAGGACGGCTGGGCGACCGATGACGGCATGCCGACGCTCGATCAGATCGAGCGCATGCGCCGCAGCAGCTTCGCAGCGCACCTGCACGCCATGTTGTGGCCTCCGTCGCGCAGCTACTACGTGGCCGAAACGCCGCACGGCAGCTACATCTTCGCCCGTCAGCTGAGCGAGCGCCTGCGAAACGCGCACACCCGAATGCTGCTCGTCGTGCTCGTCATCATGATCGCGGTCTTCGTGAGCGCGTATCTGGTCCTGAAGCGCGCGCTGCGCCCGCTGCGCCTTCTGGACGCCGGCGTGCGCCAAATGGGCGAAGGGCAGCTCGACGTCGTCGTTCCCAAGCAGACCCACGACGAGTTCGGGGTGCTCACCGACGCCTTCAACCGCATGGCGCGCCGCGTGCGCGATATGGTGCGCGCGCGCGATCAGCTGTTGCAGGACGTCAGCCACGAGCTGCGCTCTCCGCTCACGCGCATGAAGGTGGCGCTCGAGATGCTCCCCGAAGGCGAGCGCAAGCGGGCCATGGCCGCCGACGTCGCCGAGATGGAGCACATGGTGACGCAGCTCCTGGAGCTGCACCGCGCAAGCGGCGAAGCGGGCCTGCGACGCGAGCGCACCGATCTGGTAGCGCTGGTGCGCGACGTGGTGTCACGCGAGGCGGCGCGACCACCGGGTGTCCGCGTCACGGAGGCGCCCGACACCGTCTTCGTCAACGCGGACGTCGAGGGCATGCGCACGGTGCTCCGCAACCTCGTCGACAACGCGCTCAAGTTCTCGCTTCCGGACAGTCGCGCGGTGGAGGTCACCGTGAAGGGCGAGAACCACGCAGCCGTGATCCGCGTGCGCGACGACGGCGCCGGTGTGCGCGCTGAAGACGTCGAACGCATCTTCGAGCCGTTCTCGCGCCCCGATCCATCGCGCTCCAAGAAGACGGGCGGTTATGGTCTGGGGCTGAGCATCTGCAAGCGTATCGTCGACGCGCACGGCGGCTCGATCCGTGTCGAGACCCACGACGGGCGCGGCGCCACGTTCGTCGTCACGCTCCCACGCGCTTCGAGCGTCTAGCGCCCGACGGCGATCTTCTGCACGCGGTGGTTGCCGGTATCCGCCACGAAAAGGTGCCCGGATCCGTCCCACGCGAATCCCGCCGGATTGCGAAACTCGCCGGGACCGTCGCCACGCCCACCGAAGCTCAGCTCGAGCGCACCGTCGGACGCGTGGCGCCCCACGATGCCGCGCCGCACGTGAACGACGTACGTGCGGCCGCTCGCATCCGTCGTGATGTCCGACAACACGCCCGCGTCGGCGGTCAGCTCCCAGGCGCGCACGAACACGCCTTCGGGCGTGAACACCTGCACGCGCTGGTTGTTGCGGTCTCCCACCACGACGTTGCCGTCGGCGTCGATGTCCAATGCGGACGGCACCTGAAGCTCGCCCCACGCGCTGCCCGGGCCACCCCAGCGCGCCACAA
>JBFJHN010000334.1:0-4476 GCA_041613275.1 Candidatus Krumholzibacteriia bacterium
ATGATCCCGGGGTTGAAGTTGCGCACGAACTCCCAGTTGGCGCGGTAGTAGATCGAGTCGCAAAGCGCGACGACGGGATCGTCCAGCGGGTCCCCGGTGGAGAAGTACTCTTTGGCGTCGATGATGCCGGCGAACAGCAGCGCCGTGTCGATGGTCGACAGCTCGGAGTCCCACGTTCGCACCCCCGTGGTCATGTCGAGCCAGTGGTAGTAGAGCCCCTGGTAACCGATGAAGCCCGACGCCCCGGTCCCCTGCGGGCCGTTCCACAGCGTCTGCAGGGCGGTCAGGATCCGGTCGCGACCCGCGGCGTGCGTCACCCAGCCGTGATCGATGCCGATGCAGATGGCCGAGAGTCCGAAACCCAGCGATGCGATGCTGCACGGCGACCACGATTGGGTGCGGTCGCGGATCAGACCGTTGGTCGGATTGGCTTCGTTCCAGAAGTATTCGAAAGACGTGCGCTGCAGCGAATCCAGCAAGGCATCGGTGGTGATCTGCGCCTCAGCGCGTGTGGGGCACAGCGACAGGGTCGTGGCCAAGAGGACGAGTGCCGCGGAGCGCCACTGCCGTGCCGTACGGAGCCCGCCATGTTGTCTCGAGTTTGCGCGTGGCACCTTTTCCTCCAATCCGGTGCCTGACGATGACGTCGCCAGGCGACCGCTCACAACCCCAACACGACCGTCAGTCGGTGCGTGTCTTCCAGGAACATGTGACCCGCCCAGGCGTAGTCGAGCTGGAGATGGCGCGTCCCGATGCCCGAGCGCACGCCCACGCCGGCCGTCAGCCCCAGTTCGGAGTCTTCCTCGAACAGGCTCTGGTATCCGCCGCGTACCGCGAAGGCGCTCTTCCAGCTCCATTCCCACCCGAGGCTCACGCTCTCCGTGGCGTCGCTGGGGTGGAAGGCGTCGAACGTGAAGCGCAGCTTGGACTCCGCGCCCAGTGAATACGGGAAGCTCATGCCGACGCGGAACAGGACGGGAACCGGGAACTCGTCGGTGAACTGCTCGGCCGGCAGCGCGTTGTTGTCGCCGAAGCGCTCCGGATCCTTGTCGAACTGGATGGCCAGATCGCGGCCGCGGAAGCGACCCTTGGTGCCGAAGTTCGACAAGCTCGACCCCAACGTGATGCCGCTTCGGGACACCTGGTAGACGGTGCCGACGCTGAACGTCACCGTGCGCATCGACGTGTTCCAGATGCTCTCGTTGATGTAGTTGACCTGCGCGCCCGCCGCAAAGCGCGCCGTCATCCGGCGGCCGTAGCCCAGGGCGAGCGCCACGTCCTGCACGGTGTAGCGTTCACCGGTGCCCAGCGGCTGCGCCACCGTGCGCACGTCGATCTCGCCGGAGTTGAGCGCCGTCACGCTGCCGAAGAAGGTCCCCCAGCTGCCGGCCGGAACCGCCAGCGCAGCGTAGTCATAGGAAATGTCCGCGAACCAGAAGCTGTGGGTGAACTGCACGGTTGTCTGGTCCAAGTAGCCGATGGCCCCAGGGTTGTAGTAGGCGGCCTGGATGTCGTCGTGCAGCGCCACGCCGGCGTTGCCGAGGGCCGCGATGCGCGCGCTGGGCTCGATGCCGGTGAACTGCGCGATGGCCGTTCCCGTCTTGGTCTGGCCGGCGGCCGTCGTCGCCCCGAGAAGCAAGGCTGCGAGGGTTGCACATGCCATCCGGATCACGACGCCACTCCAGTCATTTGATGATCGCGAACTTGCCAATGCTCGTCCCCAGCTCGTTGGCGTCGACGTGGAAGATGTACAGCCCTGGTGCCACGTCGAGGTTGTCCTTGGTGCGCAGGTTCCACTCCACCATGCCCGCGTGCGAGCCGTCGTGGTGCAGCGTCTGCACCAGCTGACCGCGCACGGTGTAGATGCGAATCGTGCTGTTCTGCGGCAGGTTGCGGAACTCGAGCCGGCGCTCGCCGCGACCGGACACCGCGAAGCGTTCCGGCTCGAAGCTCGCCGACGCGATGTAGGGGTTCGGTACCACGTACGGCTTCAGCGGCTCGGCCGCGGCACGGCCGGGATCCACGCGTTCGGCCTGGCTCTGGAAGACGAAGATGTCGCCCACGCCGAAGGGCTTGGTCAGCCGCAGCTCGTAGACGTCGCCCTCCGCCGGCGGCCGCAGCGGTTCGCCGTCCATGGCGTCGAGCGTGAAGCGCCACGTCGTCTGCGGCACGGTGGGCGCGCTCGCCGCATACGTGAACACGTCGATGACGTCGTTGGGGTGGCTGAGCGTGCCGTCGAGGTCGATGTCGCGGAAGCGAAAGTCCATGCGCCGGTCGCCGCCCGGGGAGTGCGCCACGACCGTGAAGCGCGCCGGCCGTACTGGCCACACCGGCGAGTTCGAGATCGAGGTGTCCTGCACGGTGTCGGAGAACACCACCGTGATGTCGTCGGGATACCCCGGTCGCTTCAGGTCGATGTCCAACGATTGCTGATACAGCACTTGCAAACGCGCGTTCGTCGGGCTCGACGCGATGAAGCCGGAGCGCTCGGCGTCGATCTCCACCGTCGCCTGCGTGCGTACGATGGGCAGCAGGCCGGCTCCCACCGGCCCGATGCCGCGCCCGTCGAAGTCGGTGCCGGTCTCGAACAGCACCTCGCCCGTGGTGACGTCGGTGAGCGTGTATTGGGTCGCACGGATGTGCGTAGGCGTGGGCGTCGTGAAACCCACCTGGAAGACGTGATCCTCGGGCACGATGCTCGAGTTGACGATCTGGATCGAGACGCTGCCGCTGCCGTCGCCGGACGCGTGCTGCACGTCGTCGGTGCCGGCGGGGACGAAGCCGAGGACGCGCGGATTGGGGCGCACCGCGACGACGTTGGATGCGAGGATCAGGCCGCCGCGCGGCGTGCGCGAAACGGCAATGGCGTTCTCGGACGGGAAGAAGTTCTGCGTGTCGGAGCCGTGATCGTAGGCGGTGACCGCATAGTAGTACTGCTGTCCGTTGGTGACGCTGTCATCGGTCCAGGTGTGGCGAATGCCCGAATCGTTGCCCAGGTAGTACGCCACCCCTTCCACCACCTGCTGCGAGAAGCCGGTGCGTCCGTTCGCCAGGTCGAACTGCACGATCGGCTCACCGTGAATGGAGCCGGTTCCCACGCCTGAGGTGGCCAGCTTTGGATCGCGGAACTCCGGATCGGTCGAGCGATAGATGCGATAGCCCTCGAAGTCGAACTCGCCGGTCACGGGGTCGGCGCTGCGCTCCGCGACGTCGTCCCACGACAGGCGCACGAAGCCGTCGCCGGCCTCTGCGGTCAAGGTGGGTGTCTTCGGCGGCACGGCGAACTGGTAGTTGGCGTTGTAGATTTGCTGCACCGTCTGCACGGTGCGGCGCAGCTGGTTGAGGTCGGCGCCGTAGGCGAGCGCCAGACTGAAGCGCTCGGTCTGGCCCGCGCGCAGCTCGAACGGTCCCGACGCGAACAAGAAGCCGATGTTGTAGTTCGACGCCAGCGGCGGATCGAAACGCACCGCCGGGTCGGGGCTCGTGAACTTCTGGTAGAGCCGCTGCGGCCAGTTCTGACTGTCGGTGAAGAAGACGATGCCGTCCGTCGTCTGGTCGGGGTTGCCCTGACCGGCACGGATGCGGTTGATCTTGAAGCCCGTCAGCCCGATCTGATCGGACTCGTTGAGATCGGTGCGGTCGAAGTTGGGCTCGCCCAGCGTGGGAACGCCGTCGCCTTCGCCCGTGTCCCCGGTCTCCGCCACGCCGTCGGCGCCGGTATCGTGCAGCTCCGGGCTCCAGTCCATATCCTCGTCGCCCGTCCACCAGGTTCCCAGGATGAACGGCAGGCGCTCCTCGAGAGGACCGTATGCGTTTTCGAAGCGCGTCTGATCGTAGTTCGCAGCCACGTAGGCGCGGATGGCGTCCTGTCCCACGATGCGCTCGCCGGCCCCGGCGTCGCGCTTCTCATCGACGATACCGTCCTCGTCGTTGTCGACGCCGTCGAACGGATTGCCCGGCGTCTCCAAGTAGGCGTAGCCGAGGTAGCCCGTGCGGCCGCACGAACCGCTCAGGTCGCGCCCGTGCCCGAAACGATCCCACGTGTACACGAGATTGAGGATGTCCTCGTCGAACTTGCGGTCGAAGAAGGCGTTGTCGTCGTCGGATTCGAAGATCCCGTCGCAGGACAGCGCCGAGCCTCCCACGCCCGAGTCCATGTACAGACCGAAAACGATGTTGTCGACGTAGTCGGTCGTGCCTTCGTTCGTGATGTCGTAGTGCCAGAAGACCACGTTCTTGGCCTGCGGGTTGGACCATTGGAAGCCGCGCACCTCGATACGCAAGCCCAGGCCGCGGCGCGTCGGGTCGCGGCTGTCGGGCTGGTAGTCCCAGGCGTCGTAGAAATCGTCGTCCAGGACCATGAAGCTCTCCTGATCGGCCGCAGGGCGTTTGCCGAAGTAACCGTTCCACGCGCCGCGCCAGCCGGGGTCGTCGGGATCGTTCATCTTGTCCGGCCACTCGCCCGGCCAGGTGCGC
>JBFJHN010000335.1:0-4474 GCA_041613275.1 Candidatus Krumholzibacteriia bacterium
GCGTGCCGCGGTGCGCCTGCTCGAACTTGCCGCGGCGCGTGCGCATGGCACCGGTGAACGCGCCCTTCTCGTGACCGAACAGCTCGCTCTCGATGAGCTCGCCCGGCACGGCGGCGCAGTTGACCGCCACCCAGGGGCCGCGCTTGCGGTCGCTCTGCGCGTGGATGGCGCGCGCCACGACTTCCTTGCCGGTGCCGGTTTCGCCGGTGATGAGCACGCGCCCGGGTGTTTTGGCGCACAGCGCCGACTGCTCGCGGACGCGGCGCAGCGCGGCGCTCTCGCCCAGCAGACGCGAGGCCACGCCGGCGCGCGCCTCGAGCTCGACGCGATCGCTTTCGAGCTGACGCAGGCGCAGCGCGTTGCGCACGGCAACGAGAACTTTTTCGCTCGAGAACGGCTTCTCGAGAAAATCGTCGGCGCCGAGCTGCGTGGCCTTGACCGCGGTGGCGATGGTGCCGTGCGCGGACATCATGATCACCGGCACCTCGCTGTTGCGGCGAATCTCCTGCAGGACATCGAGACCGTTGCGGTCGGGAAGGCGCACGTCCAACAGGACGAGGTCGGCATCGTCCACGCGCGACATGCCCTCGCGCGCATCCGCGGCGGTGACGACGCCGTAGTCCTCCAGCTCGAGCATGCTCTGCAGCGTCTTGCGGATGTTCTGCTCGTCGTCGATGACCAGAATCTCAGCCGGCATGCGGCAGCTCCTCGTGCGTGACCGCGCTCGCGGGAATGCGAATGGTGAAGGCCGTGCCGCGACGGCCGTCCGCCTGCGACCCGAGCGGCGACTGCACGCTCACCGTCCAGCCATGATCCGTGCAGATCTTGTAAACGATTGCCAACCCCAGACCGGTTCCTTCGCTCTTGCGCGTGAAGTACGGCTCGAACACCTGCGGCAGATCTTCGGCCGGAATGCCGGGACCGTCGTCGTGGAGACGCAGCTCGAAGCCCGTCGGTACGCGCCCCGCGCTCAAGAGCACGCGCGCGGCACCGGCTTCGGCGGCGTTGCGCACCAGGTTGTGCAGCGCGCGCCGGATCTGGTCTTCGTCGTAGCGCAGCGTCGGCAACGACTCGAGCCCCTGGGATTCGAGCTGCGGCGGGGGCTCGAAGGCGGCCGCGACGCGCTCCCAGGTCTCTTCGAGACGATGCGGCGCCATCTCGGGTTCCGGCAAGCGCGCGAACTCGTTGAACGAGTTGACGAGCCGCCGCAGCCCCTCCACCTCGCCGCGCACCATGGTGACGCTTTCGTCGACCAGCGTCTCGAGGTTGCCGCGTCCGGTGTGCACGCTGCGTGCCACGCTCTCGACGCTCAGCTGGATCGGCGCGAGCGCGTTCTTGATCTCGTGAGCGATGCGGCGCGCCACATCGCGCCAGGCGGCGATGCGCTCGACGCGTCGCAGGCGCTCGCGGCTCTCGGCCAAGCTCTCGGCCATGTGGTTGAAGCCGCGCACCAGCTCGCGCACTTCGCCCGAGCCCTGCATTTCGATGGCGCGGGGCGTGCGCCCGGTCGCCAGCTCGGCGACGCCGTCGGTCAAGCGCTCCAGGGGGCGCGTGACGCGGTTCGAGATCCAGAGTCCGAGGATCCAGGCCAGAACCATCCCGGCCAGGGTGGCGAGACCGAAGATCTGCGCCAGGCGCAGCGTCAGCTCGCGCACGCTCGAGCGGTCGAACAGCAGGTGGAGCCCACCGTGCAGCTCGTCGGGCGAGCTGCGCAACGGCACCCACGAGGCGTCCGCGACCGGCGCGGCCGAGACCGAGAGGCCCGCGAGCGAATCGCCTGCGCCGGCCCCCGCAGCACGCAGCTCGAAGCGCAGCGGCACGCCACAGCGATCGCTCAGCTCACGCTCGAGCGTCGAGTCTGCACGCACGCCGCCCACCAGCACGTAGCGGCGCGTCTGCGCTTCCCAGCGCGGTGCGACCAACGCCATGAACTCACCGTCGCCGTCGCGCTCGCGCGCCAAACGCGCACCGAACTCGCGTTCCAGCGCCAGGATCAAACCGGGTGAGTCGCGCAAACCGTAGGAGTCGGGCCAGTGTGCGCTCGAGAGCACGAAGCCCTCGCCGTCGAGGATCTTGAGCAACGTGAGCGTGGGCTCGTCCGCTTGCGGTGCCGCGGGCTCGGCGAGAAGCTGGGTGGCCAGCGGCGCCCAGGCGGCGATGGTCTCGTCACGTGAGGCAACGAGGTCGCGTTCGACCAACGCCAGAAAACGCGGATCACGCGCCAGGCGCGAGACCTCGGAGTCTACCGCCGCGAGACGTTCGTCGATGACGCGTCGTGCAACGCGTTGGACGCTCTGCTCGCGGCGTCCCATCTCTAGCCGAAACTCGCGCAGGACGATGGCGCCGGTGGCGGTGGCGAGCAAGCCGAGCAGCGCCAGGAGAAGCACGGCGTAGTACAGCCGCAGCTTCCACTTCAGACGCATGCCCGAATCGCTCGTTGTCTCAGGTTCCATCACGCTCGAGCACCAGCCGCGCCACGTCCGGCAGCGCCGCAACGCTGCCGGCCTTGCCGGTGCCGAAGCCCACGAAGCGTGCCCGCGCGGCTTCGGCCGCTTGCTCGTCGAAGGCCGAGTCGCCGACGACGAGAATCTGGGCCGGTTCGACATCGAGCTCGCGACAGGCACACAGGATGACATCCGGTGCGGGTTTGGGCGTGATGTCGGGCGAGGCTCCGACCGTCACGTCGACGATACCGATGAGACCGGCCCACGCAAGGATATCGCGTGCCAGGTCGGTCGGGGTGTTGGTGACGATCCCGCGCCGCACCTGTGCGTCGCGCAGGCGCTCCAGCGTCGACGCCGCGCCCTCGTGCACGCGGATGTCGTCGCCGTAGTCCAGGAGGTGATTCTCGTAGAAGGCCTGCACCTGCTGGAGCTCGCAGCCGGGAAAGAACTCGCGCATATCTGCGTCGAGCCCCTGGCCCCAGCACTTCTCGAAGCGCTCGCGCGTGACATCGGGCTTGCAAAAATGGCGGGCGGCGGCGCTGACGACGTTGTACCACGCTTCGTAGCTGTCGACCAGCACCCCGTCCAGATCGAAAAGAACGGCGCGCAACGCGGGCATCCACTTTCCTTCATCCGAGGTGAACGCACTGCGACCGTCCGAGTGACGCAGCACATCGCCGATTCAGATGAAACCGCCGAGGGAAACCGCGAAATCATAACCAATCCGACATGACGTGGCGAGACAGAAACGGAGCGCGGTCGGGCGCAAGCCGATCTTCGCGTTTCCATACACGCCGGGTCGGGTGTGGGATCCCAAAGCACACGCAGGGACGAGCTTTTCCGTGGAAGTGCGGACGTGGTGCGCAAACACTGCGAGCCAAACACCTGTGACCGCACAAACGATTGGCAACGGATGTCGGAGCTCAGCTGAGAGCGGCGGCGCGCTCGAACACCTCGAGCGCCTGACGCGGCTGCTTGAAGGGCGCGACGACGTAGGCGCCCGCCGCCGAGCGCTCACGCTCGAGCTGTGCGATCAGCTCGGCGGCCAGCGCGAAGCCGACCTCGCGCTCGTGCGCTCCGGCATCTTCGAGCTTCTTGCACACGCGCTCGGGAATGACGACGCCGGCCACGTTCTCGTTGACGCGTCGCGCCTGCTTGGCGCTGATCAGCGGCCAGACGCCGAGGATGACCGGAATGTCGAACCTGCGGTCGAGGTGCTCGCGGAAGCGATACCAGTCTTCGATGTCGAAGAAGGGCTGGGTCATCGCGAAGTCGGCGCCGGCCTGGATCTTGTCCTGCAACCGCAGCAGCTCGGCGCCCACGTGCGGAGCGTTCTGGTTCAACGCCACGCCGATCCCCATGCTGAAGGGCGGCATGGTGATGCGCTCCTTGACCCGGCGGCCGGCGCGCAGACGATCCAGCGCGCGCACGAGGCCGATGCTGTCCACCTGGTAGACGCCTTTCGCTTCGGCATAAAGATCGCCCTTCGGAGGGTCGCCTGCGATGACCAGGAAGTTGCGCACGCCCCCCCAGTCGTAGGCGCCGAGCACTTGAGACAGCACGCCCGAAACGCTGGCGTCGCGCGGCGTGATGTGCGGCAGCGTCTCGATTCCCTGGCGCTGGATTCCAGCGGCGATCTGCATCGAGTCCTGGCGGGCGCTGGCGCCGGAGCTGTTGATGTCGACCAGATCGACCAGCCCGCGCTCGAGGATGGTCTCGATGACATCGCGGTTGAGCGCATCGGACGGCCCGCGCTGCGGATCGATCTGCAGGCTGCGGACGAACACGCCGGCCGTGAGCTTGGCCAATAGGTCTGACGGCGGGCCGGTGGGTTGCTGCGGCAGGTCCTCGACGACGAGCTCGGCGCGTGGTCGCGTGCGCGCCATGCGTGTGGCGTCGCGGGGTGCGTGCTCCAGCAACGCTTCCGAGATCACCTGGATCTGATCCGGGGTGGTGCCGCAGCACCCGCCGATCAGTCGCGCGCCGAGGTCGAGCGCATCGCGCGCGAAGTTCTCGTAATAGCTCCGCGA